>NZ_SSDM01000288.1:0-909 GCF_004794375.1 Microbacterium sp. K35
GGCCGTGGCCGTGCACACCCGCGCGGCGCCCGCCCGCGGCCGAGAACGTCGCCTGCCAGACGCGTGAGGCGAGGTCGCCCGGGTCGGGGTACAGGGTGTTGTCGCCGCCGACGTCCTCGCCCGCGAGCGCGTCGAGCAGCACGCGCAGCTTGCGGTCGTACGTGGCGGCCTTGTCGCGCACGTCCTCCCCGAACGGCACGAACGACGAGGGCGTGCCCCCGCTGCCGAGCCCGAGGTCGAGACGCCCGCCGGAGAGCAGGTCGGCGACCACCGCATCCTCCGCCACGCGCACCGGGTCTTCCAGGGGCAGCGTGATCACCCCGGTGCCGAGCCGGAGGCGGTTCGTATGCGCGGCGGCGTGCGCCAGGAACACGAGCGGCGACGGCAGCCCGCCCTCCGCGGCGCGGAAGTGATGCTGCGCGACCCACGCACGCCCGATGCCGTGCCGCTCCGCGTGCTGGAGCTGCGCCGTGGCCAGCGCGTAGCGATCGGCGGGCGACGCGTCGTCGAGCAGACGGGTGAAGAACGCCACGGTGGGTGCGGCGGCTGGTGCGGTCATGCGAGGACCTCTCGGCTCTGGGGAGCGTCGTCGACGCCGGGCACGGCGGCGAGCAGCTCCCTGGTGTACTCGTGCTGCGGGTCGTGGAACAGCTCCTCGGTCCGGCCCTCCTCCACCACACGACCGCGGCGCATGACCGACACCGTGTGACTGATGCGCCGCACCACCGCGAGGTCGTGCGAGATGAAGAGGTAGGTGAGCCCGAGCTCGGCCTGCAGCGAGGTGAGCAGCTCGAGGATGCGGGCCTGCACCGTCACGTCGAGCGCGGACACCGCCTCGTCGAGCACCACGATCTCCGGGTCGATCGCGAGGGCACGGGCGATCGCGACGCGCTGCCGCTGCCCGCCCGA
>NZ_SSDM01000289.1:0-952 GCF_004794375.1 Microbacterium sp. K35
ACCCCGCGCCGGGCGCCCGTCAGCCGAGCGGGCGCAGGTGCAGGCCGTCAGCGTCGGCGGTGAGCGCGACGCGGTCGAGGCCGTCCACGACCAGGTCGGCGGGCAGCGCCTCGGCGTCGACCGTGCCGGTGACCGCGAGCACCGTGCAGCCGGCGGTCCGGGCGGCCGCGATCCCCGCGGCTGCGTCCTCCACCACGAGGCAGCGCGCGGGGTCCACTCCCAGGCGGGTCGCCGCGGTGCGGAACGGCTCGGGGTCGGGCTTGCCGCGGGTGACGTCGTCGGCGGTGACGAACACCCCCGGTGCCGCGAACCCGGCGGCCGCCAGTCGCGCGGCGGCGAGGGGTGCGGCTCCCGAGGTGACGATGGCGCGCCGGTGCGCGGGGACCGCGTCGTAGAGGGCCCGCGCTCCCGGCACGCTCGGCAGGTCGACCGCGTCGGAGAGCTCCAGGTCGAGGATGCGGTCGAGGCCCTCGGTGTGCTGCGCGGGGGCGAGCAGCCGCGACACGAGCACGTGAGCGGGCTGCCCGTGGTTCTCGTGCAGGGCCTCGGCGGAGACGCCGTAGTGGGCGGCGAAGCGGCGCCACGACCGGGTGACCGAGGCGGTGGAGTCGACGAGGGTGCCGTCGAGGTCGAACAGCACCGCGTCGAACGTCCGGCGGAAGACCACGGCGTCGGGGTCGAGCGACGGACGCGGCCCGACGACGACGCGCACGCGCGCGAGCTGCTGCGCGGTCGACAGGTCGGCGTCGATGCGGGTCACCGGGATCGCCGGGGGCGGCGGGGTCTCGTCGGCGCGGTGGAGGTCTCTCGGGGTCGCCCGTTCGGCACGTCGCGCGGCGAGCAGGTCGGGGTCGCCCGTGAGGTGGATCACGTGCGGGGTCGCCGGAGCCACCGCGGCGCGGAGCAGCTCCCACGCCGCTCCGCCCTGCAGCTCGCGCGTGAAGGGCGGAGC
>NZ_SSDM01000290.1:0-6665 GCF_004794375.1 Microbacterium sp. K35
GACGTGCTCGCCGCGGGCCGCACCGCGGAGAGCGTCGCCGACATCGCACGCGAGACCGGCGCCACGCCGCTCGCCTTCGACCTCGAGGACGAGGGCGAGATCCGCGCGGCGATCGAGGGCCGCGACCTCTACGGCGTCGTCAACTGCGGCGGCTGGGGCGGCGAGATCGCCACCCCCATGGACACCGACATCTCGGTGTTCGACCGGGTCATGAGCATCAACGCGCGCGGGGCCCTGCTGGTGACCAAGTACGCCTCGCGCGAGATGATCCGCGGGGGCAAGGGCGGCGCGATCGTGAACGTGTCGAGCCAGGCGAGCCTCGTCGCCCTCGCCGGGCACATCTCCTACGGCTCGTCCAAGGCGGCGCTCGACAACATCACGCGCGTCTCGGCGCTCGAGCTGGGCGGCCACGGCATCCGGGTCAACAGCGTCAACCCGACCGTGGTGATGACGCCGATGTCGGCCTGGTACTGGGGACGCCCCGAGATCGAGGATCCCTTCCTCGACGCGATGCCTCTGCACCGGTGGGCCACCGAAGACGACATCGCCGCGCCCATCGTCTTCCTGCTGGGCGACGGCGCCGCGATGATCTCGGGCGTCTCGCTCCCCATCGACGGCGGCTACACCAGCCGCTGAGGCGGCCACGGCGCCCGGCACCTCAGGGAAGCTGTCGCAGGCGCTCGGCGAAGCGCTCGACGGTGGCCGCGAACGCCGGGGCGTCCGGGCGGTTGAGGTGCCCGTGGGTGGTGCCCGGCTCGGTCGACACGTCGACGTCGACGCCGGCGGCCGAGAGGGCGCGCGCGAAGGCCTCTCCCGACATGCGCAGCTCGTCCGTCTCGTCGTTGACCATGATCGTCGGGGGGAAGCCCGCGAGCTGCGCGGGCGCGGCGGTCCCCGGGATCGCGTAGACGTCGGCGCCGTCCAGCGGTCCGCCCAGATAGTTCTCGTACATGCCGCGCACGAACGCGGCGGTGAAGACGTCGGCGTCCGGCTGCGCGTCCAGCAGGGCGCGCAGCTCGCGGGTGGGGGCGTCCTGAACGGCCTGGAGCGTCGGGTAGGCCAGGACCGCGAGGCCCGGGACCGGTCCGCCGTCGTGGGTCAGTCGCAGGGCGGCGCCGGCGGCGAGGTTGCCGCCCGCACTCGCGCCGCCGATCGCCCATCCCCGCGCGGCGATCCCGGAGGACACGGCCCAGCGGAACGCGGCGACCATCTCGTCGTGCGGCACCGGGTAGTGGATGCCGCCGCGCTCCGGCGAGCCCAGACGGCTCGTCCAGTCCGGGGTCATCGGCGCCAGGCGGTAGTCCACGCTCACGACGACGATGCCGTGCGCCGCGAAGGCCCGCGCCACCGCATCCGCCTCCGGCATGTCGAGGTCGCCGCCCGCGAAGCCTCCGCCGTGCGCCCAGACGAGACCCGCGCCGGTCGGCGACGCCGGGGTGTAGAGGCGCACGCGCAGCGCGCCGTGCGGTCCGTCCAGCACCCGGTCGGCGATGTGGAGGTCCGCGCTCACGGCAGCACCGTGTACAGCAGCCAGACCGCGAGCGGGGTGCCGATCACGAAGAACAGCAGACCGATGATCGCGCCGCGGCGGGAGGGCTTCTCGTCGGGGGAGGACATGCGTCGAGCATGGCAGACGAGCGACGGTTCGCGCCGGTGGGTCAGGCTCCCCAGCCGGCCTGCACGCCGCCCACGCGCTCCTCGGCGATGCGCTGCTGGTACCCGGACGCCGCGTAGGCGGCCATCGGGTCGGCCGGCAGGCCGCGCGACTCGCGCCACTCCGCGAGCGCCGGGCGCACATCGGTCGAGAACGCGTCCATGAACACGGCGTTCGCCGTCAGCACGTCGCCCGAGCGCTGCGCGGCAGACAGCGCCTCGCGGTCCACCAGCAGGGCACGCGCGGTCATCTCCTGCACGTTCAGCACGGAACGGATCTGCCCGGGGATCTTGTCCTCGACGTTGTGGCACTGGTCCAGCATGAAGGCGACGTCGGGATTGTTCAGGCCGCCACCGCGGATCACCTCGAACAGGATGCGGAACAGCTGGAACGGGTCGGCCGCGCCCACGATGAGGTCGTCGTCGGCGTAGAAGCGGGAGTTGAAGTCGAACGAGCCGAGCTTGCCGAGCCGCAGCAGCTGCATCACGATGAACTCGATGTTCGTGCCCGGCGCGTGGTGACCGGTGTCGAGGCACACGAGGGCCTTGTCACCGAGCGCGCTCACCTGGGCGTACGACGTTCCCCAGTCCGGCACATCGGTGTGGTAGAACGCGGGCTCGAAGAACTTGTACTCGAGCACGAGCCGCTGGTCGTCGCCGAGGCGCGCGTAGATCTGCTGCAGCGAGTCGTGCAGGCGGTCCTGACGACCGCGCAGATCGGCCTGCCCGGGGTAGTTGGAACCCTCGGCGAGCCAGATCTTCAGGTCGCGGCTGCCCGTGGCGTCCATGACGTCGATGCACGCGAGGTGGTGGTCGATGGCCTTGCGGCGGATCGCGGCGTCCTCGTGCGTGAGCGCGCCGAACTTGTAGTCGTCGTCCTGGAAGGTGTTGGAGTTGACGGTGCCGAGCGTCACGCCGTGGTCTTCGGCGTGACGGCGCAGGTCGTCGAAGGAGTCGACCAGGTCCCACGGGATGTGCAGCGCCACGGTCGGCGCGAGGGCGGTGTGCGCGTGCACCTGGGCGGCGTCGGCGATCTTCTCGTAGGGGTCGCGCGGGGTGCCCGGCGTGCCGAACACCTTGAACCGGGTGCCGGAGTTGCCGAAGGCCCAGCTGGGCAGCTCGATGCTCTGCTTCTCGAGCGCGGCGAGGATGTCGGGGGTGAGGATGCTCACGATGCACGGCCTTCGGTGTCGGTGGTGGCGGAGGAGTCGGTGGCGCTCGCCGCGGCGAGCTGGTCTTCGAGGTGGAATACCTCGGTGAGGGAGGTGGCGGCCTGATCGGGGCGGCCGTCGAGGCCCGCGAAGAAGCGGCTCATCTCGGCCTCCCACCGCGCGGCGACGGGCGACGCGGCGAGGTACGCCTGGGCCGCCCGGTCGTCGTCGGTCTCGTAGTAGCCGAAGAGCGTGCCGCCGGCGCCGAGGAAGAGGCTGTAGTCGCGTCGTCCGGCGGCGGCGATCTCCGCCAGCATCTCCGGCCGCACGGGGGAGTGCCTGGCCACGTACTCGTCGAGCAGCTCGGGGCGCACCTGGAGCTGGAAGGCCACGCGGGTCATGAGGGTCCTTTCGGTGTCCGGCCGGTGCCACGCGGCACCGGCCGGACGGGCGACTCAGAAGTCGAAGTCGCCGATGTTGTCGGCGTCGAACACGAACGGGTCGCCCAGCAGCACGACGCCGTCGGCGCCGACCGTGTACTCGCCGAGGTCGCCCGCGTCGAACGTGTCGCCTTCCTTGCCGGTGATGTCGCCGGCGATGAGGGCGTGGGCGGCGAACGCGGCGAGGTAGCCGAGGTCTTCCGGGTTCCACAGCGCGAACGACGTGACGGTGCCGTCCTCCACGTACTCGCGCATCTGGTTCGGGGTGCCGAGCCCGGTGAGGGCCACGGTGCCCTTGTAGTCGGACGTGGAGAGGTAGCGCGCGGCGGCCGCGATGCCGACCGTGGTGGGCGACACGATGCCCTTCAGGTCGGGGTGGCTCTGCAGCAGTGCCGCGGTCTTGTCGAAGGACGTCTGGTCGTCGTCGTCGCCGTACACGGTCTCGACGATCGTGATGTCGGGGTAGTCGCTCGCGACGTACTCCTTCATCAGGTCGATCCAGGCGTTCTGGTTGGTCGCGTTGGCCGAGGCGGAGAGGATCGCGATCTCGCCCGCGCCGCCGATCTGCTCGGCGATCTGGTCGATCTGCACCTTCGCGATGCCCTCGGAGTCGGCCTGGTTGATGAACAGGTCGCGGCACTCGGTGTTGGTGTCGGAGTCGAACGTGACGACCTTGACACCCGCGTCGCGGGCCTCGTTCAGGGCGTCGCAGATGGCCTTGGGGTCGTTCGCCGAGACGACGAGCGCGCCGACGCCCTGCTGCGTGGCGGTGTTGATGTAGCTGACCTGGGCGTCGGGCGTGGCCTCGGCCGGTCCCACCTCGGAGAACGTGCCGCCGAACTCCTCGACGGCCTTCTTGCCGCCCTCGCTGGACGTGTCGAAGTACGGGTTGCCGAGGTTCTTGGGCAGGAAGGTGATCGAGGCGTCGCCGCCGCCTTCTCCGCCGCTGCCGCTGCCGCCGTCGCCGGATCCGGCGCAGCCGGTGAGGGCGACCGCCGCGGCCACCGCGAGGGCGGCGAAGGCGGTCACGCGCTTGCGTGCAAACGTCATTGTTCGTTCCTTTCGTCGGGGGATGCCGCGGTCGCGGCGTCCATCGGTGCCCCTGGCGCTGTGGTGCCGGCACCGGCGGGGGTTCTGCCCGGTCGGCGGCGAGCTCTCTGCAGCCAGGCCAGGACGCTTGCGGCCACCACCGAGATCACGAGGAGCGTGCCGGTGATGATGTTGATGACGTCGGAGGTGACGTTCACCAGGCGGAGCGCGCTCGCGAGCGCCCCGATGAGGAAGGCGGCGGCGATGACGCCGTAGATCTTGCCGCGACCGCCGAAGACGGACACCCCGCCGAGGACGACGGCGGCGATCACCTGGAGCTCGAGGCCGGTGGCGTTGTCGCCGCGGGCGCTGCCGTAGCGGAGCGTGTAGAAGATGCCGGCGAAGGCGGCGACCGCGCCGGAGAGCACGAAGAGCACGAGCTTGGTGCGCTCGACGTGCACGCCGGAGAAGTGCGCCGCGTCCTTCGACAGTCCCACCGCGTACACGCCGCGACCGAACGGGGTGAAGTGCAGCAGGACCGCGAACACGGCCACCAGCACCAGGAACGGGATGGTGATGACGGGGATGGGCGTGCCGGCGATCTTGGCTTTCGCGAGGTCGCTCCAGAACTCCGGGAAGTCGGTGACGGCGGCCGTGCCGAGCAGGCCCACCGCGAGGCCGCGGTAGAGCGCGAGCGTGCCGATCGTGACCGCGAGCGAGGGGAGCCCGACGACGGTTACCAGGAAGCCGTTGAACGCGCCGCCGACGATGCCGACCGCGAGCGCGGCGAGCGCGGCGATCTCGAACGGGAGGCCGCCCTGCACGAGCGCTCCGGTGACCACGCTGGACAGTCCGACCATGCTGCCGACCGAGAGGTCGATCTCGCCCGTGATCATGATCAGCGTCATCGGCAGCGCGATCAGCAGGATCGGGGCGATGTCGAGCAGCAGGTAGGTGAGGGTGATCGGCTGACCGAAGCCGCGGATGCTCGTGGCGGCCACGACGGCCACGACGATCAGCAGCCCGACGATCGCGGCCTCGCGCGTGAGGAGCAGCCGGCGCCACAGCGGCTTGTCGTAGTCGCGGATGACGCGGGCGCTCGCGGTGGTGGTGGTCGCGGTGGTCATGACTGGTCCCTCGCCTCGATGAGCCGCCGTCTCTGCCGGACCGCGAGCACGCGGTCGAGCACGATGGCGCCGATGATGAGCAGGCCGACGACGGCGCGCTGCCAGAAGTCGGGGATGCCGAGGATCGGCAGGGCACGGTTGATGGTGAGCAGCAGCACGGCTCCGATCGCCGCACCCCAGACCGAGCCGATGCCGCCCGTGATGGCGACGCCGCCGATCACCGCGGCGCCGACCGCGTCGAGCTCCCATCCGGCTCCGGCCTGGGAGTTGATGGTGCCGTAGCGTGCCGCGTAGAACACCCCGGCGAGCCCGGCGAGCGCACCCGACAGGACGAACGCGGTCAGCACGCGGCGCGTGACGCGCAGGCCGTACAGCTCGGCGGCTGCGGGGTCGGAGCCGATCGCGTAGAACTCCCGCCCGCCGCGCGTGTTCTTCAGGTACCAGGCGGCCGCGGCGAGCACGATCACGGCGACGACCGCGAGGATCGGGATGCCCAGGAGCTGTCCGGTGCCCAGCGCCAGGAAGTCGCGGGGGAGGTCGGAGGCGTTGACGCGGTCGCTGCCGGTCCACAGCACGTTGATGCCCCGGTAGGCGTAGAGCGTGCCGAGCGTGATGACCATGGCGGGCACCTTCGCGTAGGCGACGAGGGCGCCGTTGATGAGTCCGAGGAGGGCGCCGAGCACGACGGCGGCGATCACGACGAGCACGATGGGGATGCCGGGCACGTCGATGAAGAGCCGTCCGGTGAGGTAGGCCGTGAGGCCCATGACCGAGCCGACGGAGAGGTCGACGTTGCGGGTGATGAGCACGATGGCCTGACCGACCGCGACGAGCACGAGGATCGAGGGCGTGAGCAGCAGGTCGCGCCAGCCGTCGGCGCTGAACAGGAACTTCGGGTTGTTGAGGGTCGCGGCGGTGATCACGAGCACCAGGGCGAGCAGGATGCCGAACTCGCGCGCCCTGCCGATGCCGGAGATGCGCGTGGTGAGCGCGGAGACGGGGATGGCGGTGGTCACGAGGAGAGCTCCGATGCGTGCGTCGCGGCGAACATGACGTTCTCGGAGGTGGCCTCCGAGCGGGGGATCTCGGCGGTGATGCGGCCCTCGCGCATCACCAGCACGCGGTCGGCCATGCCGAGCACCTCGGGCAGCTCCGACGAGATCATGAGGATGCCCATGCCCTGGCCGGCGAGCTGGGAGAGCAGCCGGTGCACCTCGGACTTGGTGCCGACGTCGATGCCGCGGGTGGGCTCGTCGATCAGCAGC
>NZ_SSDM01000291.1:0-8749 GCF_004794375.1 Microbacterium sp. K35
CGACGCTCTTCCGATCTCGAAGACCAGGGCGCGCCCGCGTCAGCGCCGCACGCGCGCCCTGGTCTTCGCGACGCCCGCGAGGGTCGCCCGCACGGGGGTGCCGAGGTAGAGGCCGAGGGAGGCGCCGGAGGCGAGCGCGATGCCGATCACCGCGGCGTCGATGAGCGAGCCGCCCGTGGCGAGCATCCCGGCGGAGGTGCCCGCCGCGTGCACCATCTCCAGCAGCCCCTGGAACACCGCGACCCCGGGCACGAGCGGCACGATCGCCGCCGTGGTCACCGCGACCGAGGGCACGTGCAGGTTGTGCGCGATCAGCATGCCGACGAAGCTCGCCAGCAGCGCGCCGACCGCGCTCGCCGCCGCGGGGTGGAGGTGCAGCGCCACGGTGCCCGCGTACCCGGCGAGCGTCAGGGCGCTCAGCAGCGCGCTCACCAGGATGATCCGCAGTCCCGCGCCGTTGAACACCGCCACGGCGACCGCGATGATGACGGCACCGGCGAACTGGTTCAGCAGCGGCCCGAACGGGGCGGGGTCGTCGGGCAGCCCCATCGTGAAGCCGAGCACGCCGCCCAGCTCCAGTCCGACGAGGATGCCGATCACGACCCCGAGGGTCTGCATCGTGAGGTCGAGGATGCGGCCGCCCGCGGTGAGCGCGAAACCGTCGATCGCGTCCTGCGCGGCACCGACCACGGTGAGTCCGGCGAGCATGAGCACGATGCCGGACGCGACGATGATCGACGGCCGGATGCCCACGAAGGGCTCGACGCCGGCGCTGCCCAGCGCGGACACCGCGACCGCGACGACCGTCGTCACGAACCCGCCCGCGATCTGGCTGAAGAACAGGGGCACCCGCAGCCGCGCGAGCCCGGCCTGGGTGAGCGCGGCGCACAGGGCCGCGACGAACGTGAGCCCGACGATGATCGGGGAGGCGCCCAGCATGATGCTCACGCCCACCGCGAGCAGCGCACGGGCCACGATCACGACCGGCTGCTGGTAGCGGAACGGCATCCGCCGGATCACGCGGAAGGCGGTGCGGGCGGACTCCAGGTCGAGCCCGGCGTCGATGTCGGCGACCAGGGCCTGCACGCGCTGCAGCTTGGCGTGGTCGGGGGCGGCGACCCGCACCACGCGCACCAGGGTCTCCGGCCACACCTCTCCGCTGAGGTGGAACGACACCGTGATCGAGTTGTAGGTGACGTCGACCTGCACGCCCTTGAGCCCGTACGCCTCGCACACGCGGGTGATCGCGAGGGTCACCTCGTGCGCGGACGCCCCCACCGCGAACATCGACTCGCCGATGCGGGTCGCGAGGTCGAGCACGCGCGGCACGGTGCGCTCGTCGATGACGGGCAGGGCCTCGGTGTGCGCGACGCTCGACGGGTCGGTGTGCAGCAGCCGGCGGACCGAGGAGAGCAGTCGCTGGGGAGAACGCGCGGACATGGAGTCCATTCTCCCGCGCCGCGAGGGCGCCCCCGATCGGCGGGCGGCGGTCAGGCGCGGCGCAGCTGGGCGGCGGCGGGGCAGTCGAACGGGTCGCGCGCGGCGAGCCCCACCCGGTTGAGGTAGTCGATCACGATCGCGTAGGAGCGCACGAGGCTCGTCTCGGTGTACGCGATGCCGTTGGCGGCGCAGTAGTCGCGCACGATCTCCCGCGCCTTCGCCAGGTGCAGGCGCGACATGTTGGGGAACAGGTGGTGCTCGACCTGGTGGTTCAGGCCGCCCATGAGCCAGGTGACCCAGCGGCCGCCGTGGATGTTGCGCGAGGTGCGCACCTGCTTGGAGAAGAAGTCGAGCTTGGCGTCGGGCGCGATGATCGGCATGCCCTTGTGGTTGGGGGCGAACGACGCGCCCATGTACACGCCGAACACCGCGAGCTGCACCCCGAGGAACGCGAACGCCATCCCGAGCGGCAGCATCAGGAACACCGGGATCAGGATGATCGCGAACCGGGCGACGATGAGCGACAGCTCGATCCAGCGGCCCTTCACGTTCTTGCGGGTGAGCAGGTGCTTGAGGCCGATGTAGTGCAGGTTGAGGCCCTCGAGCGTGAGCAACGGGAAGAACAGCCAGCCCTGCTTGCGGGTGATCAGCCGCACGAGGCCGCGGGACTGCGCGGCATCGGTCTCGAGGAAGGAGATCGTGTCGACCTCGATGTCGGGGTCGCGGCCGACCTGGTTCGGGTTGCCGTGGTGGCGGGTGTGCTTCGAGTCCCACCAGTGGTAGCTCATGCCGACGATCCCGGCGAGGATGCGCGCGAGGCGGAAGTTCGCGGGACCGGACGACAGGATCTGCCGGTGCGCTGCCTCGTGCGCGAGGAACGCGATCTGCGTGAAGACGATGCCGAGCGCCGCCGCGATGAGCAGCTGGAACCAGCTGTCGCCGAGCAGCAGGAAGCCGGTGACGCAGCCAGCGAGGGCCAGCAGCAGGGCGCCGCCGACGAGCGAGTAGAACACGGGGGTGCGCTGCAGCAGCCCGGTCTCCTTCACCACCTGCTGCACGTCGCGGTACGCCCGTGTCATCGGGGGGAATTCGGCGGTGCCCGCGTAGGTCTGGCGGACGGGGCCGAGGGTGGAGGCGGGGGAGGCGGTTCGGGTGAGAGAGATGATGCTCTCCTGTCGATCGGGAGCCCTTGAGCTGTGGAAGCCAAGGGCGGATGCCGATCGCTGTCCTCAGGCTAACCCGGCCCGCATACGCCGCACGGCATGCGTCGAAGCGGCTCCGCAGATGACGAGAGCGGGGTGGCCGGATGGCCACCCCGCTCCCGTCGAGCACCGTCGACTACTCGGCGTTCATGTCGCTCCGACGACGGCGGGCGACGACGTACACGCCGCTGCCGATCAGCAGGAGCAGGAGCGCGATCGGCACCGACCACACCGGCAGCTCGCCACCGGTGGTGGCCAGGCCCGGCATCGGCGGCACGTCGTGCTCGGTGCGGCACGGCTCGTTGGCCGCGCAGCCGCCGCGCGGGTCGTCGGTGGTGACGACGTTGTCGATGTCGCCATCACCGTTGCCCGTGACGGTCACCGAGTAGGTGATCGTCACCACGTCACCCGCGACGAGGTCGCCGGTCCAGGTGAGGTCCACGCCGTCACGGGTCACGGTCCCCGCGGACGCGACCGCATCGTCGTTGTACGTGGCGTCGTCGAGCACCGCGGTCAGATCGTCGAGGATCCGCGCACCGGGGATCGGTCCGACGCCGGTGTGGCGCACCGTCAGGGTGTAGTCGATCACGTCGCCGCGGTCGACCCGTCCCGGTGCGGGGTCCGATGTCTTATCGAAGGTGTACGCGCCGACCTGGTGCACCGTGGCGCAGTCGGTCTCGCTCTGGCAGCCCGGGCTCGTGACCACGTTGGGCAGCTGCCCGTCACCCGATCCGATCGCCCCGACGGTCACGGAGTACGTGATCGTCGCGATCTCGCCGGGCGCGAGCGTCGCGTTCCAGGTGAGGTTCGCGCCGTCCATCGCCACCGTGCCGAGGCTCGCCGCCACGTCGCCGTTGTACGACGCGTCGTCGAAGACACCGGTCAGGTCGTCCGACAGCAGTGCGGCCACCGATCCGGCACCGTCCTGCGTGACCGTGATCGTGTAGTCGATCACCTGGCCGGCCGCGACCGTCGTGCCCGACACCGGGTCCGAGCTCTTCACGACGGCGTAGGTGCCGGTGTAGTGCTCGGTGGTGCACACCGACTCGGATTCGCAGCCGGGGCTGGTCACGACGTTGGTGAGCGTCGTGTCGCCACCCTCGACGACGGTGACCGAGTAGGTGATCGTCACCACGGCGCCGGGAACCAGGTCGCCCGTCCAGGCGAGCTGTGCCGTCGCCGGGTCGAACGTCGCGGCACCGCTGGTGGCGGTGATCGTGTCGTCCCACGTGGCGTCGTCCAGCACCTCGGACAGGTCGTCCGTGAGCGTCGCGCCCGTCACGGCGGCGAGGCCCGACTGGGTGACGGTCACGGTGTAGGTGATCGTGTCACCCGTGGCGACGTCGGTGCCCGGGGCGGGATCGGAGTCCTTCACGACGGAGTAGGAACCCGCGAGGTGGTTCGTCGTGCAGTCCTCCGGCGTGAGGCAGCCCGGGCTGGTGACCGTGTTGGTCAGGCTGGTGTCGCCCGCGGCGGTCACGGTCACCGAGTAGGTGATCGTGACGACGTCGCCCACGGCCAGGTCGCCGGTCCAGCTCAGCTCCTGCGTGTCCTCGTCGTAGTCGAGGTCACCCGCGGAGACCTCCGCGTCGTCGTTCCAGGTGGCGTCGTCGAGCACCTCGGGCAGCTCATCGGTGAGGACGGCGTCCTGCACCGCCCCGCTGCCGGTCTGCGTCACCGTCACCGTGTAGGTGATGACGTCCCCCGGCTGGACGGCCGTCCCCGGCGCGGGGTCGGATGTCTTGACCACGGAGTACGCCCCGACGAAGTGCTCCGTGGAGCAGACGTCGGCGGTGGCACAGCCCGGGCTGGTGACGACGTTGAGCAGGTCGGTGTCTCCGGCGCCGCTGACCCCGACCGAGTAGGTGATCGTGGCCACCTCGCCCGGCTGGAGCGTGCCGTTCCACGTGAAGGCGTTCGTCGCGGGATCGAACGACGCGGTGCCGAGGTCGGCCGCCAGGTCGCCGTTCCACACGGCGTCGTCGAGCACCCCGGTCAGGTCGTCCGTGAGCACGGCGTCGACCGCGCCCGTACCCGCCTGGGTGACGGTCACCGTGTAGGTGATGGTGTCACCGGGGGCCACGTCGGTGCCCGACGCGGGGTCGGACTCCTTGACCACCGAGTAGGTGCCGTACAGGTGCGTCGTGCCGCACGTCTCGGGCGAGGCGCACCCGGGGCTGGTGACCTGGTTGATCAGCGACTGGTCGCCGTCTCCGGTGACGGTCACCGAGTAGGTGATCGTCACGACGGCGCCGGGGGCCAGGTCGCCCGACCAGTCCAGCTGCTCGCTGTCCTGGTCGAAGGACACCGTGCCGGCGGAGGCGACGAGGTCGTCGTTCCAGGTGGCGTCGTCGAGCACGTCGGAGAGGTCGTCGGTCAGCGTCGCGCCGTCCACGGAACCCTGACCGGTCTCGGTGACGGTGACGGTGAACGTCAGCTTCTGATCATCGGACACGGTCGTGCCGGACGCAGGGTCCGAGGTCTTCACCACGGAGTACGCGCCGATCGGGTGCACCGTCGAGCAGTCGTCCGCGGTCGCACAGCCGGGGCTGGTGACCACGTTGCCGAGACTGTAGTCGCCCGCGGGCAGGTCGGACATGTCGTCGACGGTCACGGAGTAGGTGATCGTCGCGGTCCCGCCCACGGGGAGGGTGCCGTTCCACGACAGGGTGGTTCCGGTCACGTCGACCGTTCCCGTGCTGGCGGTGACGTCGCCGTTGTACGCGGCGTCGTCGAGCACGTTCGCGAGGTCGTCGGTGAGCGTGGCGTCCGCGGGGACGTTGCCCACCTGTGCCACGTCGATCGTGTAGGTCACCACGTCACCCGACTGGACCGACTCGCCGTCGGCCGGGTCGGACGACTTCACCACGGTGTAGTTCGCCGCGGGTGCGACGATGATCTGCTCCTGCTCGTCGACCGGCGTGAAGGTCCAGTCGTCGATGTGGCGCACGTCGCCCCAGGGGCCGTCGACGCCGTTGTTCGCGTTGTTGGGCTGGATGCTCAAGTCGCAGGGCCAGCCGTGCACGCCGCCGGGGACAGCGCTCGCGGTCCCCGCCCGTCCGTCCATCACGGGCGGAAGGCAGTCCGTGCGGTGATTCGCGAGCTCCAGGGTCGTGTCGTTCCAGTACAGGGTGGACGACCCGGCCGCCGGGCCGTTGATCGCGGTCACGGAGATGCCGCCGCGGCTCTCGATGTCGGAGTTGACGAAGTGGATCTCACCCGCCTTGGAGATACCGGCGCGCGCGGCGAACTGCGTCGTCGCGGGAATCGGTGCTCCGAAGGCGTCGAGTCCGTCGAAGGACACCGTCTGCACGCCGTCCCCGTTGACCGCCACGGCGATCAGGCGATCGCCCGCGGTTCCGTAGAAGCCGTCGGCGTCCGCGTCGACCCAGAGGTCGACCGAACCGACGTGACCGCTCGTGGTGAAGGTGAACGTGCCGGCGCGCGTGTCGTTGCCGGCGGGCGCGAACGCGAAGCCGGAGATGTCGGGTGTTTCCGGCGCGGGCAGCACGAAGTGGCTGCCGTCCACGGCAGAAGCCGACGCGGGGAGGTCGGCCGCGGGCGTCTCGAAGAAGATGTGGTACGGCACACCGCACGAGTCGCTCGGCTCGATGCCGGGGATCTCCGAGCCGGTGGGCGCTCCCATGGCCGCGCTGCCGTAGTACGGCGTGCACGTCCCTGGCAGCACGTTGCCGAACTGGTTCACCTGGAACCGGCTCGAGATGCCGCGGAAGTCCGAGTACGTTGACCGGTACTGGTAGCCCGTCGAGCCGACGTACCAGAGGTCGAAGGTCGCCGGTTCCGTGTCTTCCATGATGAAGTCGTCGGACCACACGCGGCCGGGGATCGGCGTGCCGCCCGAGCTGACGGTGATGTTCCACTGGAAGGTGCCGGCGGCGGCCTGCGAGTCGGCGACGGGACGGACGAAGTCGATCGTCCAGATGCCGCTGACCGCCGCCGTCTGGGTGCCGAACGTGCAGGCGGTGCCGACGACCGCGTCGGCGGCCACGGTGCACTCGAACGTCTCACCGGACGGCGATGTGGCCCGGAGCGTGGCCGACTGGGATCCGACCCCTCGCACGAGCTTCGAGATGTCGCCGGTGAGCTGTTCGCCGGCGTTGACGTAGGCGAAGAACTGGTTGGTCTGACGAAGCGTCGTCGTGCCCCAGCTCTGGGTGGCCTCGGCGCTCGGAGCGGGGCCTCCGAGCGTGCTCACCCCGACCAGTGCCGAGGTGACGAAGAGCGATGCCAGGAGCATGCTCGTGAATCGGCGCACGCGACCGGGTGGTCGCGAGAGTACTGCTGCTGTGGAATCCACGGGTATCCCTTCAATGGTTGGTCGATCACGCCGGCGCGACGACACCGTGCGACGACGTGATGATCGGTTCCCTCGCGGACGCGCACCCGCGCCTGGCTGTCGGGACAGCCCGCGACCGTGAGGACGGCAACACGGATGGACGTGTGCCGTCTAGAAGGTAAAGGGTTACTCGTTACCGGCACAACGCCGTTCGGACGGCCTGGCGGCCCGGCGCAGAGGTCTGGCCGATCGTCGGATCCGCGCTGGACGAACGTCGAGCGCGGCGTGCCCGGTCAGATGCGGCGGGGGCCCGGACCGTCGTCGCCGAGGGTGTCGTCGGGATTGAGCAGGCGGCACGCCTTGAGCGACAGGCAGCCGCAGCCGATGCACCCCGTGAGCTCGCGCTGCAGGTGTTCCAGCTGGGTGCGACGCTCCTCGAGCTGTGTGCGCCACAGCTTCGCGACCCGGCGCCAGTCGGCGTGCGAGGGCGGCGTGTCGATGGGCAGCGTCTGGAACAGCTCCTGCACCTCGCTGAGCGGGATGCCGATGCGCTTGGCGACGACGATCAGCGAGACGCGGCGGAGCATGTGCCGGCGGTAGCGGCGCTGGTTCCCCGCGGTGCGCGTCGACGAGATGAGGCCGAGCTGCTCGTAGAAGTGCAGCGCGGAGGGGGCGACGCCGGTGCGCCGGGTGACTTCGCCGATCGGAAGCAGGTCTTCGGGTTCCATCGTGCGCTCCCTTCGCTCGACCTCAACAATAGATGAGGTCTGCGCGGGTGCGGGGCGACGACGGCGCCCCTCCACCGGAGAACGGGGAGGGGCGCCGTGGGGCGAGGACGGCTCAGCTCGCAGGAGCGGAGCGGAACGTGCTCGACCGGGAGGGGATGCCGTCGGGCAGGAACGGGGCGGAGCCGACCTCGACGGGCGGGTCGTCCTTCGTGTGGCGGTTCCACAGCTGTCCCGGCACGGCCAGCAAGAACTCGTCGATCTGGACGACGGCACCGGCCGCCGGGTCGATCGACAGCCGATAGCGCTGCTCGTCGGAGGCGTAGGCGAGCACCTTGACCGCCGTGGAGTCCTCCTCGACCGTGATGCCCGGAGCGAGGGCGAGGGCTTCGAGGAAGGTCGCGCGGTACTCCGGCGATCCCGTCTGCAGCAGGGTCGAGGTGGAGAGCGTGGAGAGCATGTGCTCGGCGGCGGGCACGTCGTACCGCTCGTACGTCGATTCGAGGATCCCGCTCTCCTCCAGGTCGTCGACGAGCTCCGCGGACTCGGCGATCTCCGCGTCCATCAGATCCTTCATGCCCTGGGTCCAGGCCTCGAGGAAGGCGGCGGGGTCGTGCGGGAAGTCCGTCGGCGACACCGGAAGCGTCTCCCGTGACACCTCCATCGAGTGCGGGTCCTCGGTCACGGGCGGCGTGCCGAGGGGTCCGATCTCCGTGCTGCCGTAGTAGTCGTTCCACGCGGCGGCCACCGTGGCCTCGTCCCCGTAGACGTCCGTGGAGTGGAAGCGGATCTGGTCGGTGACGTGCAGGGTGCCGTCGGCGTCGAGCCGGTATGTGCCGCTCCACTGCGACACGACGGCGCCGGTGGCTCCGGCGCGGATGTCGCCGAAGGGTGCGAACACGGTGTTCGGGCCGCCGACCATCCCGAGGTGCCTGGTGGTGATGGTGACCGCGGTCATCTCCGAGGCGGGGGCCGCAGCCGCGGCGGCCCTGATGGACGCGGCGGTCTCGGTGAGGTACTCGGCGGCCGACGCGGCCTGCGGCTGGCTGACGACCCCGGGCGGCGCCACGGCGATGGCGGTCACG
>NZ_SSDM01000292.1:0-15364 GCF_004794375.1 Microbacterium sp. K35
GCCGCCGGCAGCTCCTCCGCGCCTTCCTCGGTCAGCAGGTGCGGGCCGCCGACGCGCACCGTGGCACCGTCGACCGTCGCTGTGACGCCCACCGCGGGCGACGACGAGAAGTCGCGGCTCGCCGGCACCGTCAGCCCACGGTCGCGCGCGGCCCGCACGATCGCCTTCGCCAGCGGGTGCTCGCTGTCCGCCTCGGCCGCAGCAGCCAGGGCGAGCACCGCATCGGCGTCGTCCCCGCCGACCGTCGACACCTCCGACACCACCGGCTCGCCCTTCGTGAGCGTGCCCGTCTTGTCGAAAAGGACCGTGTCGACCGTGCGCATGCTCTCCAGGGCCAGGCGGTCCTTCACCAGCACGCCGCCGCGGGCCGCGCGCTCGGTGGCGATCGACACCACCAGCGGGATCGCGAGCCCCAGCGCGTGCGGGCAGGCGATCACGAGCACCGTGATGGTGCGGACGACCGCGTCGTCGGGCAGACCGACCAGCGTCCACACGACCGCGGTGATCGCCGCCGCTCCGAGCGCGAACCAGAACAGCCAGCCCGCGGCCGTGTCGGCGAGGCGCTGCGCCCGCGAGGACGAGTTCTGCGCTTCCGTCACGAGCCGCTGGATCCCCGCGAGGGTCGTGTCGTCTCCGGTCGCGGTGATCTCGACGCGCAGCCCCGAGTCGGTCGCCACGGTGCCCGCCGTGACCGGGTCGCCCGCACCGCGCGACACCGTCCGCGACTCCCCCGTCACCATCGACTCGTCCATCGAGGCACGACCGTCGACGATGCGACCATCGGCGGGGATGCTGCCGCCCGGCCGCACCACCACCACGTCGCCCACCCGCAGGTCGGCCGGAGACACCCGCACCACCTGGTCGCCCTCCACGCGCTCGGCCTCGTCCGGCAGCAGGGCCGCCAGCGAGTCGAGCGCGGACGTCGTCTGCGCGAGCGACCGCATCTCGATCCAATGCCCGAGCAGCATGATCACGATCAGCAGCGCGAGCTCCCACCAGAAGTCGAGCTCGTGGTGCAGCAGCCCCAGGCTCGCACCCCACGACGCCACGAAGGCCACCGTGATCGCGAGCGCGATCAGCAGCATCATCCCGGGCTTGCGCGCCCGCAGCTCGCTGACGGCGCCCACCAGGAACGGCCGCCCGCCCCACACGTACATGACGGTGCCGAGCACGGGAGACACCCACGCCAGACCCGGGACATCCGGCAGCGAGTAGCCGAGGATCATCGCGAACATGCCGGACAGCGCAACCGTCGGAACCGCCAGCACGAGCATGATCCAGAACAGCCGCCGGAACTGCCCGACGTGGTCCCCGTGACCGCCGTGACCGCCGTGGCCCGCGTGCGCGTCGTGACCGGCGTGGGCCTCGTGACCCGCGTGCGCATCCTGACCGCCGTGGGCCTCGTGACCCGCATGGGCCTCGTGCGCGTCGTGACCCGCGTGCGCGTCATGACCGCCGTGGTCCGCGTGACCGGCGTGGGCCTCGTGAGCCGCGTGCGCGTCGTGACGTGCGTGCTCATCGTGCGCGTCGTGACGGGCGTCCGCGGGGGCGGGGTCGTGGTGCGGGGTGCTCATGGTGTTCCCTCCAACGTCGATGATGCCGTGCGGGGCCGCCGTCGGGCAGCCCCGCACGGTGCGGCCGCTCAGGCGGCCGCGATGTACTTCGCGGGGTCGGCGTCGAACGCCGGACCGCAGCCCGCGCAGCAGAAGTGGTAGCGGGTGCCCTCGTAGTCGCGGAACAGCCCTGCGGCCTCGGCCTGCGCGATGACCACGGGACTGCCGGCCATCACCGGGCACGTGGTCATGCCCTCGGCGTTCGACGCCAGCAGGTCGGGGCGTCCCTCGGCGGCGACACCGCCGGCGGCCGGGACGCTGCAGCAGGATCCTGCGGGGGAATCGGACATGTCGGTACTCCTCTTTCTCGGGGTCACTGGGCGTCCACCGCCGTGCTGCGGAACGACCGCAGGCGGAGGCTGTTGCCGACCACGAAGACGCTGGAGAACGCCATCGCCGCGCCGGCGAGCATGGGGTTGAGCAGGCCGAGCGCCGCGAGCGGGATGGCCGCGACGTTGTAGGCGAACGCCCAGAACAGGTTGCCCTTGATGGTGCCGAGCGTGCGGCGGGAGAGACGGATCGCGTCGGCCGCGCTGCGCAGGTCGCCGCGCACGAGGGTGATGTCGCTCGCCTCGATCGCCGCATCGGTCCCTGTTCCCATCGCGAGCCCCAGGTCGGCCTGTGCGAGGGCCGCGGCGTCGTTCACGCCGTCGCCCACCATCGCGACCACCCGGCCCTCGTCCTGCAGCCGGCGCACCACCGCGACCTTGTCGGCCGGAAGCACCTCGGCGATCACCTCGTCGATGCCGACCTCAGCGGCGATCTGCTCCGCGACCGCGCGGTTGTCGCCCGTGAGCAGGACGGGGGTGAGCCCGAGCCCGACGAGCTGGGCCACGGCCTGTGCGCTCGTCGCCTTGACCGTATCGGCCACCACGAGCACGCCACGCGCCGCGCCGTCCCAGCCGACAGCGATCGCGGTCTTGCCCTGGCGCTCCGCCTCCGCCTTCGCCTCGGCGAGCGCGGACGGCAGATGCTGCGACCAGTCCGCGAGCAGGGACGCTCGACCCACGATCACGGCGTGACCGTCGACCACGCCCTGCACGCCGCGGCCCTCGATGTTCGTGAAGTCCTCCGGCGCGGGCAGCGCGCCCAGCTCCCTCGTCGCCGCGGTGGCGACGGCCTGGGCGATCGGGTGCTCCGAGGCGTCCTCCAGCGCTCCCGCGAGGCGCAGCAGCTCGGCGCGCTCCACGCCCTCCGCGGTGTGCACGGCCGTGAGAGTCATGCGCCCCGTGGTGACGGTGCCGGTCTTGTCGAGTACGACCGTGTCGACCCGGCGCGTGGACTCCAGGATCTCGGGGCCCTTGATCAGGATGCCGAGCTGAGCGCCGCGACCCGTGCCCACGAGCAGCGCGGTGGGCGTGGCGAGTCCGAGCGCGCACGGGCAGGCGATGATGAGCACGGCGACGGCCGCGGTGAAGGCCGCGGCGGCCGGGAACCCCAGGCCGAGCCACACGCCCAGCGTGCCGAGCGCCACCACGATCACGATCGGCACGAAGATGCCGGACACCCGGTCGGCGAGGCGCTGCACCTCGGCCTTCCCCGTCTGCGCCTGCTCCACGAGCCGGGCCATCTGGGCCAGCTGCGTGTCGGAGCCGACGCGGGTCGCGCGCACCACGAGACGCCCGCCCGCGTTCACGGTCGCGCCGGTCACGGCGTCGCCCTCGCGCACCTCCACCGGGACGGACTCGCCCGTGAGCAGGGAGGCGTCGATGGCGGAGGTTCCCGAGACGACGACGCCGTCCGTGGCGATCTTCTCCCCGGGACGGACAACGAACTCGTCGCCCACCGCCAGCTCGGCCGTGGGGATCCGGGTCTCCACGCCGCCGCGCAGCACCGCGACCTCCTTTGCGCCGAGCTCGAGCAGCGCCCGCAGCGCCGCCCCCGCCTGCCGCTTGGAGCGCTTCTCGAAGTAGCGTCCGGCGAGGATGAACGTCGTCACCCCGGCGCCCACCTCCAGGTAGATGTTGCCCGCCCCGTCGCTCGGTGCCACGGTCAGCTCGAACGGGTGCGTCATGCCCGGCATCCCGGCCGTGCCGAAGAAGAGGGCGTAGAGCGACCAGAGCAGCGCCGCGAGCGTGCCCATCGAGATGAGCGTGTCCATGGTCGCCGCCCCGTGGCGCAGGTTGGTCCACGCGGCGCGGTGGAACGGCCACGCCGCCCACACGATCACCGGTCCGGCGAGCGCGAGCGACAGCCACTGCCAGTACGTGAACTGGAGCGCCGGGATCATCGCCATCGCGATCACCGGGACGGTGAGCACGATCGACACGATCAGCCGCTGACGCAGTGCGGCCAGCCCGTCGTCGGCCTGCTCCGGCGTCGCGTCCTCGGTGGTCGGGGCCGGAGGCGCGGGGACAGCGGCGGTGTAGCCCGTCTTCTCGACCTCGGCGATGAGCACCGCCGTGTCGAGGCCGGCCGGCGCGGTGACCGTGGCCTTCTCGGTCGCGTAGTTGACGCTCGCGGTCACGCCGTCGATGCGGTTGAGCTTCTTCTCGATCCGCATCGCGCACGAGGCGCAGGTCATGCCCCCGATCTCCAGCTCGACGCTGGTCTCGTCGGGCACGGATCGCGTGTCGGTCATGACCGCACCGCCTCGTAGCCCGCCTCGTCGACGGCGGCCAGCACCGCGGCGTCATCGACCGGGGCGGAGCTGTGGACCACGAGGCGTCCGGTCTGCGCGCTGACGTCGACGCCGTCGACCCCGGGGATGCGGGAGACCTCGCCGCGGACGGCCATCTCGCAGTGCCCGCACGTCATCCCGGTCACCTGGTACTCGCTCGTGTTCATCGTCGTTCCTCTCCGCTGTCAGGATACCCCCCAGGGGTACTCCCTGGCGACAACCCTATACCCATGACGGGTATTCCCGACACCGCCGAACGCCCCGCTCGGACCACGCTCGCCCCGGCGGGGTGAGCGTCCGCCCCCGGCGCCCGGCCCGCCTGGCACCCTGAACAGATGGACGACACGACGCTCCCCTCCTGGAGGGACACCCCCACCCGACGCGCCATCGAGGCGTTCGTGACGGGCGTGGCGACCGGACCGGATGCGGTGCCCGCGGAGGAGCGCGTCGCCGTGTTCGACAACGACGGAACGCTGTGGACCGAGAAGCCGATGCCCACGCAGCTCCACTACGTGGTGGAGCGTTGGCGGGAGGTGGCCCTGGCGGATCCCTCCCTGGCCGACACGCAGCCCTACCGCGCGGCCGTCACGGGCGACCTGGCGTGGCTCGGCGCGGCCGTCGAGAAGCACTACGCCGGGGACGACTCCGACCTCGGCACCATCATCGCCGCCCTCGTCGGCCTCACCGACGGACTCGACGTCGAGCAGTACGCCGCCGCCGTGTCGGCGTTCTTCCGCACCGCGCGCCACCCCGTGCTCCACCGCCCCTACACCGAGCTCGTGTACCAGCCGATGGTCGAACTGCTGCGCTACCTCGAACGGCACGGCTTCACGTGCTACATCGTCTCGGGCGGCGAGCGCGACTTCCTGCGCCCCCTGACGCAGTCCATCTACGGCATCCCGCCCGAACGCGTCGTGGGTTCGGCGCTGGGGCTCACGTACGACGAGGCGACCGGATCGGTGCGCTACTCCCCCGCGCTCGCGTTCTTCGACGACGGACCCGAGAAGCCGGTGCGCATCTGGAGCCGCATCGGCCGACGCCCGCTCCTCGCCGCGGGCAACTCCAACGGCGACATGCCGATGCTCGACCACGCACGGCGCGGCCCCCGCCGGGGTCTCGCGCTACTGATCCACCACGACGACCACGACCGCGACGACACCCCGTACGACGCGGGCGCCGATAAGGCCCTCGCCGCCGCACGCGACCGCGGGTACACGGTCGTGAGCGTGCGCGACGACTGGGCGAGCGTGTTCCCCGCACCCTCCTGACCGCTCAGCCCTCGGCGCTCAGCCCCCGGCGCTCAGAGGGCGCAGCGGAAGCCGATGTGGGTCATGGCGGTGTCCTCGGCCTGTGCCGACCGCGCGGCCGGGCGATACCGCAGGCAGTACTCGGGGGCGCACAGGTGCGAGCCGCCCTTGAGCACGCGCCGCGGGATGGGCGAACCCGGCTCGGCCGACAGCAGGCTCGCCCGGCGACCGGGATCCACCGCGACCGTGCCGGGCGGCACGTGCCGGTGGGTCCAGTAGTCCGCCGTCCACTCCCACACGTTGCCGATCATGTCGAACAGGCCGTACCCGTTGGCGGCGAAGCTGCGCACGGGCGCCGTGCCCACCCAGCCGTCCGCCCCGTCGTTGCGGTAGGGGAAGGCACCCTGCCAGGTGTCGGCCATCAGCACGCCGTCCGGCTTCGTCTCGTCGCCCCAGGCGAAGCGCGCGCCGACCAGTCCGCCGCGCGCCGCCCACTCCCACTCGGCCTCGGTGGGCAGCCGCTTGCCCGCCCACGCGGCGAACGCGACCGCGTCCGGATAGGCGATGTGCACCACCGGGTGGTCGAGACGGTCGTCGATCGACGTGTCCGGCCCGAACGGACGCCGCCAGAACGCACCAGGCTCCCACCGCCACCACTGCCGCCAGTCGCGCAGGTCGACCGGGCCCGACGTCGGTGTGAACACCATGGCGCCGGGAACGAGGTCGTCGGGGTGCACGCCGGGATAGTCGGCCGGATCCATCGGCTTCTCGGCGACCGTCACATAACCGGTCTCGTCGACGAACGCCGCATAGTCGCGGTTGGTCACCGGGTGCTCGTCAAGACGGAACGACGCCACCTCGCGCTCGTGAACCGGGCCCTCCTCGGGGTAGAACTCGTCGGAACCCATGCGCAGCGTGCCACCGGGAACCTCGATCATCGCCACCATGCCTTCATCGTAGGGGCCGTCCGCGGGGGCCGGGCCGTGCCGGGCGGCTCCGGCGGCCGCTACTCGCGGGAGAGCATCGCGGCCGCCTCCAGCTCCAGGTCGAGGTACTGCTCGGCGCTCACGTCGATCCCCACGCCCAGCAGCTTGCCGCCCGTGAACGGGAAGTCACTGCCGTACTGGCGGCTCACCGGGTCGGCGCTGTCCCAGCCGACGCAGAGGCCGTCCCCGCACAGGGTGAACTTGCCCACCTGCGCCCGCATCGGCCCGGACGCCACCGTCCGGTCGTCGAGGTACAGCGTCGCGGTGCCCACGGACTCCCCGTGCTCACCCGCCCCCTCCCGCACGAACTCCACGCCGAGCGTGTGCGGGCCCGGCGTGAGCGGCTCCGACGTGAAGGTCTGCTCGGGCGGGATGCCCAGGAAGTTGTACACGTAGGTGAGCCGGCCGTCCTTCACGAACAGCGAGTGCCCGCCGAACCGGGAGCCGTGCGCGAACAGCACGCCCTGCGCCCCGTCCTCGAGCACCGCGTCGGCGATGATCTTGAACGACCGGCCGCGCACGTTCACCGCGACGCTCTCGGGCACCGCGGCCGTGCCCGGGTAGTACACGTACCGCTCGCGGGGCCGTTCGGCCTGCGGGCGCTGGACGGTCAGCAGTTCCCTGGCGGACCGGTCGTCCAGCGGCAGCGCGAAGTTCGCCTCGGCCTCCGCGAACCACGCGTCGATGAGCTCGCGGAGCTTGTCCGGATGCGTGGCGGCGAGGTCGTGCGCCTCCGCGCGGTCTTCGGCCACGTGGAACAGCTCCCACGCGTCGTCCTCGAAGTGCCCCGTGCCCGTGAGCGGTGCGTGCACGGCGGCGGCCTTCCACCCGTCCTTCCAGATGCCGCGCGTGCCGAGCATCGCGTAGTACTGGACGTGCTTCTCGCTCGGGCCGTCGGGAGCCGCGTCGAAGCTGTACCTCATCGAGACGCCGTCGAGCGGACGCTGCGTCACCCCGCGGTACGTCTCCGGCATCTCGACGCCGATCACGTCGAGCACGGTCGCCACGATGTCGACCGAGTGGTGGTACTGGTGGCGCAGCTCTCCCTTCGCCGCGATGCCCTTCGGCCAGTGGATCACCATGGGGTCGCACGTGCCGCCCGAGTACTGGGAGTAACGCTTGAACATCGGGAAGGGCGTCGAGAACGCCGCGGCCCACCCGGTCGGATAGTGGTTGTAGGTGTCCGCGGAGCCGAGGTGGTCGATCATCGCCAGGTTCTCGGCGAGGTCGTCGGGGAAGCCGTTGAAGAACTTGTTCTCGTTGACCGAGCCGTCGGGCGAGCCCTCCCCCGATGCGCCGTTGTCGGCACAGTAGAACACGAGGGTGTTGTCGAGCTGTCCGGTCTCCTCCAGATAGTCGATGATGCGGCCGACCTGCGCATCGGTGTACTCGCTGAACCCGGCGAACACCTCGGCCATGCGGGAGAACAGGCG
Organism: Microbacterium sp. K35; assembly: GCF_004794375.1. Classification (NCBI taxonomy): domain Bacteria; kingdom Bacillati; phylum Actinomycetota; class Actinomycetes; order Micrococcales; family Microbacteriaceae; genus Microbacterium; species Microbacterium sp. K35. The sequence continues at coordinate 7,900 of NZ_SSDM01000292.1, forward strand.
CCGTTCGTCGTCGTTCAGCTCCGACCACGGCCGCACGTGATCGGCCGGGTTCGCGACGTCGTCCGGCATCGGGTTGAACGGGGTGAGCGCGGTGCCCTCGGGCAGCACGCCCCTGTCGATCATGCGCGCGAGCACCCACTCCCGGTACGCGTCGTAGCCGTCGTCGAACATCCCCCTGTACTTGTCGATGTACTCCTGCGGCGCGTGATGCGGGGCGTGGTTCGCACCGGGACAGAACCAGAGGTACCAGGGCTTCGACGGGTTCGACGCCTGCTGGTTGCGGATCATCGTGAGCGCCTGGTCGGCGAGGTCTTTCGACAGGTGGTACCCCTCCTCCGGCGTCGCGGGGGCGTCGATGAAATGGTTGTCCTCGACGAGATCCGGGTACCAGTTGTTCGTCTCGCCGCCGAGGAAGCCGTAGAACCGGTCGAAGCCGAGCTGCAGCGGCCACATCGAGCGGTTGCCACCCGGGGCGATGTCCTCCTCCGGCACGTTGTGGTTCTTGCCGACCCAGAACGTGGAGTAGCCGTTGTCCTGCAGCACCTGCCCGATCGTCGCGCACTCGGCGGGCAGCCGTCCCGCGAAGCCCGGGAACCCCGTGGTGCCCTCCATGATCACCCCGGCGCGGTTGACGTGATGGTTGCGGCCGGTGAGCATGGTCGACCGCGTCGGCGAGCACAGCGCCGTGGTGTGCCACTGCGTGTAGGTGAGTCCGTTCTGCGCGAGCCGGTCCATGGTCGGCATGCTGATGCGTCCGCCGTACGGCGACCAGGACGCGAGGCCCGTGTCGTCGTACAGCACCACCAGCACGTTCGGCGCGCCGTCCGGTGCGGTCCGCAGCTCGTACGGCGACCAGTCCGGCGTCGAGTCCCGCACGTCGAGCCGGATCTCTCCGGTGAAGTCCGCGTTGAAGTCCGACATGTCCACTCCTTCTCTCATGGGTTTTCCTCCGGTGCCATCGGCGCGATGGGCGGGCGACGCAGCAGCTCCACCAGCACGACGAGCACCAGTACGCCCGCCGCGACGCCCACCACGGCACCGAACGACACCGGCCGCAGGACGATCAACAGGAGGAGCGCGACGACGAGCCCCGCGACCAGGATCGGCCCGCGGTACCGGTCGACCGCCACACCGAACCGCCCCGTGGAGACACCGTGACGCTCCGCGGCGCCCCGGAGCGCGGCGACACCGCTCTCCACGGCCGTCCGCGTGCGCACCGCGGCGCGGGACGACCCGCCGACCCAGGCCCACAGCGCGACCAGCACCGCCGACAGGGCGAGCGCCGCGACCGTCGAGGACAGCAGCGCCGTCACCTCATCGAACAGCGACGCCGCCGCCGCAGCGGTCATGATCGACGGGCTCACCGCGCCCAGGAAGAACGAGCGGCCGATGCCCAGGCCGGCAGCCAGCAACAGGAAGGCCGCGGCGAGCGCGACACTCGTCCACAGCAGCGCCCGTGGTCGGTCGCGGGCCAGCAGCACCCCCAGAACCACGAGCCCCGCCAACACCCACGGCAACCAGAAACCCGCCGCGACCGCGACCTGGTACAGCGCCCGGACGAGCACGAGGGCATCGGCCTGGGCGATCGGGATGGAGCGGTCGATCACCGGGATCAGGTCTGCCACGCCGACACCGCGCTCCGCCAGTGCATCTTTCACGCGCTCGATCACCACACCGAGGTCGAGCGACAGCACCCCGTCGTCGGCCAGCTGCAGCGCGGTCCCCGGCTCGTCCTGCAGCACGGCGACCGCACGCTCGTGCGCGACCCGCAGCGACTGCGCCCAGATGTCGGCGAACTGCGCGGACGACACGACGTCGTGCACCACGCCGTCGATCAGGGACGACAGCCCCGACGCCGCCGGAGCCTGGAGGAGCGTGAGCGCGGACTCGGCGCGGGGCGGCAGGTCGAGCGAGCGCAGCCCGTCGAACAGCTCGCCGACGACGGCGTCGAGGTCGACCTGCTCGTCGATCGCGGCGCTCACCTGGTCGGCGACGAAGTCCTGCACGTCGGGGTCGTCTGCGAGCGGCCCGAACGTGGCGACGAAGCGGTCCGCGTCCACGAGCTGGAGGCGGGCCCAGGTTCCGAGCACGGCGACGGGCGCGAGCAGCACCGCCACCGCGAGCACGACCCCGGCGAGGATGCTGCGCGCGGCGGGCCGACGGCGCGGCGTGCGCAGGGCCTCGTTCTCGCGCTCGAGCAGCTCGACCCGCGCCCGCAGCTCGTCGAGCTCGCCCATCGGTCCTCCTCGATCGTCGTCGTGGTGCACCGGCGGCTAGGTGCCGAGCAGCCGCTGCTTCGCCGCCGCGAACTCCTCCGCCGACAGCACGCCGGCCTGCTGCATCGCCGCGAGCTGCTGCAACTTCGCGATCAGGTCGTCGCCGGCGGGAGCCGTCGGTGGCGCGGGTGGCGTGGCGGGGGCCGTGGCGTCGCGCACGGTCGCCTCGACCTGCGCCTGCTGCTGCGCGGCCTCGTACTGCTGCTGCTCGTACTCCTCCTGCGCCCGGCGGGCCTGGTGCCGCTGCGCCGCCCCGGTGACGGCCGTCGCCGTGCCGGCGACCACGGCCGTGCGCGCTGCGAGGCCCAGCAGTCCCGGCCGTCCGAATCTCCGCAGAGGCATGTCAGTCCCCCTCCTGGTCGAGGATGTCGATGAGCGCATTCACCACGGGTGCGGGGACGCGCTCCGTGCGCAGCACCCGTCCACCCGCGGCCGCGAGGTCGTGCGCGAGCACGCGGGCGAACGCGAGTTCCAGGACCACGACCGCCGCCGAACGACCAGGATCGAGCTCGCCGGCCAACAGCTCCACGTCTTCCTCCCCCGCGAGACCGGAGACGATGGGGGCGAACCCGGCGAGCCCGAGCTGCTCGGCGTCGTCCTCCAGCTCCAGGATCTCGATGTCCCCGTCGGTCGTCTTGCCGACGAGCACGATGTCCAGGATCCGGACGACGCCGCTCTCGGCGACGTCGGCGAGAGCACGGAAGGTGCCGGGGTCGGGTCGATCGCCCTCGAACCCCACCAGATAGAGCTCGACCGGGCCGAACCGGAAATCGTTCATGGCACCGCCTTCCTCGCGCGGATCAACGGCGTCATGCTCGCACCATCGTCGCGTGGCCCTCACGAGGGGATCACCCGGGCGGGGTGAGCTGCGACGACGGCGACTCGCCCGGATCGGGTGACCACCGCCACGCCCGGCACCGTGGTCGCTGCCACGATCACCTCACCTGCTCATCGACGAAAGGGGTCCGACGTGTCGTTCTGGGAAAGCTTCTGGGACATCATCTGGTGGTTCTTCTGGGTGTTCGTATTCGTCTCCTACCTCATGGTGCTGTTCAACATCGTCGCCGACCTGTTCCGCGACCACACGCTGAACGGCTGGTGGAAGGCCGTGTGGATCATCTTCCTGATCTTCGTGCCCTTCCTCACCGCGCTCATCTACCTGATCGCGCGCGGGCGGGGAATGGCCGAACGTGCGGCCGCCTCCTACCGACAGCAGCAGGACGCCGCCGATACGTACATCCGCAGCGTCGCAGGGACCAGCGCGACTGACGAGATCGAGAAGGCCTCGAAACTGCTCGCGGCCGGCACCATCACCGACGCCGAGTTCGCCGCGATCAAGGCGCGCGCCCTCGCCTGACCCGGGTGGACGGGGGCCGTCGAACGCGGCGCCCCCGTTCACACCGTCGAGCGCACGGCCTCCCGGCGCGACGACACCCCGAGCTTGCGGTAGATCGCCCGCTGATGCGTCTTGACCGTGTTGATCGACACCGACAGCTCCCGTGCGATCTCGGGCAGCGTCCGTGCGGTCTGCAACTGCTGGAACACCTCGCGCTCCCGCTCGGACAGCCGATCCGCGAGCGAGCCCGCCGCGTCCATCGCGAGGCAGCGGCCGATGAAGTCCTCGAACTGCGTGCCGAAGTGCACGTGCTCGTGCAGCAGCCGCCGCACGGCCACCTCGCGCGGCCCGAACAGCACGCGGATCCCCTCGCCGGACGCGACAGCGACGGCCGCCTCGCACAGCTCGTGCGCCTCCTCGTGCCGCCCCGCGTGCCGCCGCATCACGGCGGCCGTGATCAGCGTCGACGCCTTGACGTACGACACCTCGGCGTACCCCCGCAGCGAGCGCAGCGACTCCAGCGCCGCGGGGTACTCCTCCGCGCGACGAAGCACGCCGGCGAGCGCGACGTTCACCAGCGGAAGGTCGGGACGCTGCACCGAGCGTGCCGCGATCCGGCGGGCGCGCTCGCCACTGCCTACGGCCTCGTCGAGCAGCGCCACGGCCGATTCCCGCAGCGCCGCCCAGCTGAACCCGCGGATCACCTCCAGCGGGATCTCCTGCACCGCGATCGCCGCGCGACGGCACGCGGCCACGTCGCCGGTCTCGGCAGCCGCGTAGGCGATCATCATCCTCGACAGCCCGGCGACCACCCGATCGGCTTCTCCGCCGTCGAGGACCGCGGAGAACGACTCCGCCGCGTCGGCGCTGTCGCCCGACCAGTAGGCGACGAACCCGGCCGCGGCAGCCTCGGTCCCTCCCCGATGCCGTTCGTCGGAGACGTGCGGGGCGATGCGGGCGAGCGTGTCGCGAGCGTCGACCACGCGACCGGCCCAGACCTGTCCGAACGCGAGTTGGGCGAGCGACCAACGCACGCGCTCGGGGTCGGCCGAGCGCTCGGCCTCCCGCGCCGCGGCGGCGAAGTACTCGACCGGCAGTGCGGGGTCGCCGCGATGACGGATCTCGCTCCAGCCCAGCAGGTAGTCGAGCGCGGTGCGGTCTGCGACCTCCACCGCCGTGGCGTCGTGCAGCAGCGCGTGCACCTGCGCGCTGGCCTCCACCACGTCGGCGCTGTCGTCCGCGAGCAGCAGCCGCGCGACCGGCAGGACCGTCGACGTCGGCACCCCGTCGCGGTCCCGCAGCGCGTGCGCCCGCTGGAACAGCTCGCGTGCCACGTGGCGCTCGCCGAGCGCATCGCACGCGCACGCCTGCACGAGGAGGAGATCGGGGTCGTCGGGGTCGTGCCGCCGTAGCTCCGTCACCGCGTGCTCGACCTCGGCGGCGCTCCCGCCCACGACGAGCCCGAGCCAGTGTCGATCCAGGATGGTGCGCGCGACGTCGGGCTCACCGCCCCGCAGGGCGTGCCCGATCGCGGCGACCGGATCGGACTCGGCCAGTGTCGCGGCCGCTCGACGGTGCACGTCGGCGAGCCGGTCGCGATCGGCCGCCGCGATCTCACCACAGCGGCGGGCGAACGTGCGGTGCCAGCGATAGACCGGGCCGTGCGGTCCGTCGAACCGGTCGAGGAACAGCCCCAGTCGCACGCACGCCTCCAGCAGCTCCGCGGCGTCCTCGCGCTGCGTCACCTGCGCGGCGAGCTCGGGCGTGAGCTCGGCGCAGACGGTGGCGTCGAGCACGAAACGGGCGACCTCCGGCGGCAGGGCACCCAGCACGTGCTCGCGCACGTACTCGCCGAGGAAGCTCGACGCGCTCGGGGCGCTCCGCTCCGGGCGGGCACCACCGATCATCATGAGCCGGACGGCGATCGGCCACCCGCCCGTCTCCTCCACGATCGCGTCCGCGCCGAGGCCCTCTCGCGCGGCGGGAGCGAGCCGCGCCACCTCCTCGCGCGTGAAGCTCAGAAGGTCGGCCCCGAGGAACCCCTCCGGGGCGGTCACGCGCTGGCGGCTCAGGGTCAGCTCGAGCAGCGTCGTCCCCACCAGCACCAGCCGCAGACCGTCCGGCGGCTGCTCCGCGAGCATGCCGAGAAGGCCGTGGCGCCACCGCTCCCCCGCCCGGTGCGCGTCGTCCACCACCAGGTGCACCCGCGCGTCGCGGTCGCCGAAGACCCGGCAGATCTCCTCGTACGCACGCTCCGGGTTCGTGAGGGCGGGCAGGTCGCGCTCGGAGGCGTCGCCGCTGGTCGCCCGAAGCGCCTCGACGACGCCGCGGGTCAGCCGCGCGGGGTCGACGTCGAACGGGCTCAGCGCGAGCCACGCCACCCGGTCCACGCTCGTCGCCCACTGTGCCACGGCCGTGGTCTTGCCGAAACCGGAGGGAGCACTCACGACGGTGACCGGCGCGCCGGCGACCGCCGCGTGCAGTGCCTCGGTCACCCGGTCGCGTCGCAGCACGCCGGGCTGCGGGCCCGGCGGCCGGAACCGCATGGTCGGCCCTGGACTCGTCTGACGCAGGGGGGACGACATGGCAGTCACCCTAGTGACGGCCGCGCGACCGCATGCGGACCGCGAGGATTCTCACCCGGATGAGAAGGACGGGCCACGGCGCACGCCCCCGCGCGGGGCTACGCTGACCGCGTGACCACCTCCCCCACCTCCCCCGAACGCGTCATCGACGGCTCCCTGTCGCCCTCCCTGCGCGTCCTGCTGGCCCTGGCCGCCGGCGCCATCGCGCTCGCGGGCCTCTCCGTCGCGCGGGACGTGTTCAGCCCCCTCGCCCTCGCCGTCGTCATCGTCGTGGTGTGCGATCCCGTGCGCCGTCCCTTCGGGCGGCGCGGCTGGCCGGCGTGGACGGGATCCACCGCCGTGATCGTGGTGTCGATCGCGATCCTCGTGGCGATGGGCGCCCTGCTGTGGCTCGCCGGGATCCAGTTCGCCGGGCTGATCGGCGACCTCGCGACGGACGGCAGCCTCCGTCGCACGGCCGACGACCTGGTCGCACTGCTGCAGTCGCTCGGGCTCGAGGACGCCGCGACCGACACCGCGGCCTCCGTCCTCGACCCCGAGACGCTCCTCGCCGCCGCGAGCCGGGTGGGCGGCACCGTGGTCGGCGTCGCGACCGCACTGTTCTTCGTGTGCGCGTACATCGTGTTCATCGCGGTCGACGCGGCCCGATACCAGCGGGCGGGCGAGGTGTTCGGGACGACGCGTCGGGCGTCGATCGAGCGCATCACCCGCCTGAACCGCGGCGTGCGCCGCTACTTCGTCGTCAACGCGATCTTCGGCGCGATCGTCGCCGTGATCGACGGGCTCGCCCTGTGGTGGATGGGCGTGCCAGCGCCGCTCGTCTGGGCGATCCTCGCGTTCGTGACGAACTTCGTGCCGAACATCGGGTTCGTGCTCGGCCTCATCCCGCCCGCGGTGCTGGCGCTCGTGGTGGGCGGCTGGCCCCTCCTTCTCGCCGTCGTCGCGGTGTACTGCGTCGTCAACGTCGTGCTGCAGGTTCTCGTGCAGCCGAAGTTCGTGAGCGACGCGGTCGACCTGAGCCTGACGCTGAGCTTCTTCTCGGTGGTGTTCTGGACCTTCGTGATCGGTCCGCTCGGGGCGATCCTCGCCGTGCCGCTCACGCTGTTCGTGCGCACGCTGGTGCTGGAGGTCGACCCCGGCAGCACGTGGCTGCGCTGGCTGTCCGGCGACCGCACGGCCACTCCGCCCCCGACCGTTCCCGCACGACCGGAGCCCGACCCCGCCGCAGAGCCCGACCCCGCCGCAGAGCCCGACCCCGCCGCAGAGCC
>NZ_SSDM01000293.1:0-879 GCF_004794375.1 Microbacterium sp. K35
CGACGCTCTTCCGATCTGCCACCGCGTCGCCGCCCGTGGGGGCTCTACCTGGCCGTCGCCGCGGTGGCGCTCGCGGTGCTCTGGGCGCTGATCCCCGGGGTGTTCGCGCCGGGCGACCCGCTCACGGGCGTGCCGGCCGACAAGCTGCTGCCCCCGAGCGCCGCGCACTGGTTCGGCACGGACACGCTCGGCCGCGACCTGTTCGGCCGGGTCGTGCACGGCGCGGTGCACTCGCTCTCCGGCGCGCTGATCGCGGTGACGGTCGGCCTCGCCCTGGGCACGGTGCTCGGTGCGATCGCCGGATCGGTCGGCGGGATCGTGGACGACGTGCTGATGCGCATCGTCGACGTGCTCCTGGCGATCCCCGGCCTGCTGCTGTCGCTGTCGGTGATCATCCTGCTCGGGTTCGGCACCGTCAACGCGGCCATCGCGGTGGGACTCGGCAGCGTCGCGGCGTTCGCGCGCCTGATGCGCGCCGAGGTCGCGCGGGTGCGGCGCACCGAGTACGTCGAGGCGGCGTTCGGCAGTGGCGGGACGTTCGTCGCCGTGCTGCGCCGCCACGTGCTGCCCAACTCCCTCACCCCGATCGTCGCGCTCGCCGCGCTCCAGTTCGGCACCGCGATCCTGGCGATCTCCACGCTCGGGTTCCTCGGCTACGGCGCTCCGCCGCCCACGCCCGAGTGGGGCCTGCTGATCGCCGAGGGGCGCAACTACATCGCGACGGCCTGGTGGCTCACCGCCCTCCCCGGCCTCGTCGTGGTCGCGGTGGTGCTCAGCGCCAACCGCATCAGCCATCGCCTCGGAAGGGGAGTGCGATGAGTGCGATCTCTGCGTCCACGACCACGATCAGCCATCGCCTCGGAAGGGGAGTGCGATGAG
>NZ_SSDM01000029.1:0-3028 GCF_004794375.1 Microbacterium sp. K35
GAACTTCGCGCCGCCGACGCCCCCGGCGAGCACGACGATCCGCGGGGCGGCCTCGGGCCCGGGTTCGACGTCGGTCGAGGCGGCCGCTCCGGCGAGCGTGGCCACGCGCGCCGACGGGGTCGCGGACGAGACGGGCTCAGCCCGCCCGACACCGACGCCGGACGGGCCGGGGTCCTCCGGCCCGGTCATGATGCCAGCACGAGACGTGGGGCGAGGAGCGCCGCCGTGCGCGGACCGAGACCGCACCGTCGGGCGGCTCGGAGGTGATCGGCGTGGTCGAGGTCGCGGCGCAGCCCGCTCAGCACGGGGAACCCCACCTCGGCGAACCCGGCAGCGCGGTGCGCGGCGGCCGAGTCGTCGCCGAAGCAGGGCCGCAGCGGTACGTCGGCGCGGGCGGGCGCGAGCACGGTGCCGGTGCCCTCCGCGTCGGGCACGAAGGCCCGCGGGTGGGCCGCGGCGTAGTCGAGCGCCCGGGTGAGCTCGTCGGGCAGCAGGGCCGGGAGGTCGCCGAGCAGCACGGCCCGCGGGAGCCGCGTCGACGCCGCAGACACCCCCTGCGCGATCGCCGCGGTCAGTCCCTCGACGCGGTCGCGCACGATCCGCACGCGGGGCACCGGGAGCAGGGCGGCCGCGGTGACCTCGTCGCTCGTGACCACCACGACCTCCGCGACCCGCGGGCACAGCGCGGCGGCCTCGACTGTGTCGAGCGCGATCGCCCTGGCGAGCGGCTCGCGGTCGACGCCCGGGAGCCGCAGTCGCGTCTTCCCGAACTCCGCCCGCTTCACCGGGATCACGACCACCCACTCCCGCGCCGGGGCGTGCGGTGACGCCCCGGCACGCAGACCGCCCGTCATGGCCGCGCCCTCACCCGCGCAGCCGCGGCGCGATGTCGCGCTCGAACAGCTGCAGGAACCGGCGCTGGTCGTGACCGGGCGCGTGGAAGACGAGGTGGTTGAAGCCCCAGTCGATGTACTGCTGGATCTCGGCGGCGACCGCGTCGGGGTCGTTGCCGACGATCCACCGCTTGGCGATGGTCTCCAGGGGCAGCGCGTCGGCGGCCTTCTCCATCTCGACGGGGTCGGTGATGTCGTGCTTCTGCTCCTTCGACAGCGACAGCGGCGACCAGAACCGGGTGTTCTCCAGCGCCGCCTCCGTGGTCTCCTCGTACGACAGCTTGATCTCGATCATGCGGTCGTACGTGTCGAAGGAGCGCTCGGACTGCTCCAGGCCCTGCTTCACGGCGGGCAGCAGCTGGTCGACGTAGAGCTCCTGGCCCTTGCCCGACGTGCAGATGAAGCCGTCGCCCGCGCGGCCGGCGTAGCGGGCGACCATCGGGCCGCCCGCGGCGATGTAGATGGGGATGCCGCCCTCGGGCCGGTCGTAGATGGAGGCGTCGTGCGTGGAGTAGTACTCGCCGTCGAAGCTCACGCGGTCGCCCGACCACAGCGCCCGCATGAGCCGCACCGACTCGCGCAGGCGGGCGTAGCGCTCCTTGAACTCGGGCCAGTCCTGCTCCCCGGCGCCGCGGAACCCGGTGGCGATCTCGTTGAGCGCCTCGCCGGAGCCGACCCCCAGGATCACCCGGTCGGGGTACAGGCAGCCGAGGCTCGCGAACGCCTGGGCGAGCACCGCCGGGTTGTAGCGGAAGGTGGGGGTGAGCACGGAGGTGCCGATGCGGATGCTCGACGTGCGCTCGCCGACAGCCGCCATCCAGGTGAGCGAGAACGGCGCGTGACCGCCGGTGTGCCGCCACGGCTGGAAGTGGTCGCTCGCGAACACGGACTGCATGCCGTGCGCCTCGGCCGCGACCGAGATCTCGACCAGCTCACGCGGGTCGAACTGCTCGGCGCTGGCCTTGTATCCGAGGGTCAGTGTCATGTCGCATCCTTCTGTTCGGGTGGGGAGAGTTCGGCGCGCGCGGCCGCATAGCCGTCGCGGTAGCCCTGGTCGAGCGCCTCGGCGGTGCCCAGCCAGAAGAGGTCGCGGTCGGCGCCGCGCACGATGCTCGACGCGCCGGGCAGGTCGAGCGGACCCACGAGGTCGCCGCGGCCGCGCACGACGGCGACCGGGTTCCCGCTGGCCTTGCCCTTGACGAGGTCGGCGGCGGCGGCGAGCTCATCTGCGACGCACGGGGTCGTGACGCTGAGCACCTTGCCCGCCTGGTCGGTGGTGCCGCGGAGGTCGGCGACCATGTGCACGCCGCCGCCGCCGATCGCGACGTCGGTCTGTCCTTCGCGCCAGGGCCGCCCGAGGGTGTCGCTGAGGAGCACACCGACCTCGGCGCCGGTCGCGGCGCGGAGCCCCGCGGCGAGCGCACGGGCGGAGCGGTCGGGGTCTTCGGGCAGCAGCAGCACCCAGCCGTCGGGGGTGTTGCTGGCGTCGACGCCCGCGGCTGCGGCGACCATGCCGAGGCGGTTCTCGACGATGCGCATGGTGTGCCCGTCGTGGGTGCGGGAGGCGACGAGGCGCACGGTCTCCGCGGTGATCGCGGCCTCCCGGTCGGCGGCCTGCACGTAGCGTCCCTCCGCCTTGGACACGATCTTCGACGTGACGACGAGGATGTCGCCGTGCAGCAGTTCCACGCCCGTGGCGAGGATGAGCGCGACCAGGTCGTCGCCCGGGCGCACCTCGCCCATGCCGGGGAGGGCGAACACGTGCAGGCCGGGGGCGGTCATGCGCGCACCTTCGGCAGCACGTCGCGTCCGAAGACCTCGAGCCACTCCCGCTGGTTCGGCCCCACGTTGTGCAGGTAGATGCGGGTGAAGCCGAGGTCGGCGTAGCGCTGGATCTGCGCGCGATGCACGTCGGGGTCGGCGGAGATCAGCATCGACGCGCGCATGTCGTCGGGAGTCACGCCGCGCACGAGCTGCTCGAAGTCGTAGGGCGAGCGCACGTCGCCTCGCCGCATGCGCAGTGCCGCGATGGGCCATTCGGCGTGGGCCTGGGCGAGCGCCTGCTCCTCGGTCGGCGCCCACGACAGCGGCAGCTGGAGCACGCGCGGCAGAGTGTCGGCGTCGCGCGTGCTCCA
>NZ_SSDM01000294.1:0-528 GCF_004794375.1 Microbacterium sp. K35
TGGTACTGCAGGGGGGACCCTGTGGGAGAGTAGGACACCGCCGGACTCCTTTTAGTCAAAATGGCCACCCATCGTTGGGTGGCCATTTTGCGTTTGACGAACAACGAGAATAGGGAGCACCATGCCGGAAGAGGAAGAGCGCCGTCCGCGTCGCAGTGACGATGGAGGACCGCGCGGCAACCGTTCCGGTGGGCGCCCTGTGTATCGCGATGGTGCCTCGCGCCCACGATCTGGCTCTGATGCCCGCGGTTCGCGAGGTGAGGCTCGCCCCGACCGTGATGGTGGGCAGCGTCGCGAGGGCGGCTACAACCGTGATGGCGGCGGTCAGCGTCGTGAGGGTCGCTACAGCCGTGATGGCGGTCAGCGTCGTGAGGGTGGCTTCAACCGTGATGGCGGTCAGCGTCGTGAGGGTGGCTTCAACCGTGACGGTGGACCGCGTCGTGAGGGTGGCTTCAACCGTGACGGCGGTCAGCGTCGTGAGGGTGGCTTCAACCGTGACGGTGGCCAGCGTCGTGAGGGTGGCTTCAA
>NZ_SSDM01000295.1:0-24485 GCF_004794375.1 Microbacterium sp. K35
CGATCTGGCGGCGGCGACGGCGGCACCGCCGAGCGAGACCACCGCGATGCGGCGGAGGGGGCGCGAGCGCCGGGAGCGGGCGATCTCCTGGTGCAGCGCCCGGCGGGGCGCCTGGGGGGAGGTGGGATAGGTGGGCCGGATCTCCCTGACCTGGTCAAAGATGTCCATGAGCGGACTCCGTCTCTGCGTAGCGGATGTGTGTGGTGGCCGAGCGGGGGGCGTGCGCGAGGCGCGCGGGTGCCGGCGGTGGGGGCGCGGAGAGTTTCGCGCGGATGCGGCTCAGCCGGGAGCGCACCGTGCCGATGGGAATGCCGAGCGCCGCGGCGATCTCCGGGTAGGTCAGATCGCCCCAGGCGTGCAGGAACAGCACCTCGCGGTCCCTGGCCGACAGCGCGGCGATCCGGGGGAACAGATCCTCCAGCTGGGCCGAGGCGTCCAGCCGGGAGATCGAGCGGTCGAGGTCGTCGACCGTGTCCTCGTCGCCGGCGCCGAACGCGGCGTGCAGTGCGCGCCAGTGCGTGGCCTGCGCCCGCCGGTGCTGCGCGAGCACCTTGGTCGCGATCCCCATGAGCCAGGGGAGCGCGGAGGTCCTGGTCATGTCGTAGCGCTTGCGCCGACGGAACGCGGCGAGGAAGGTCTCGCTGACGATGTCGTCGCTGGCGTGGGGGCCGACCCGCCGCGCGACGTAGGCGGTGACGGCGGTGATATGTCGCTCGAAGATCTCGGCGAAGCGCTCCGCCGACGTGAGCGAGTCACGGATGATGTCGTTGTCGTTGGTCACAAGAGGTATCCGCATCCCGGCCGCATCCGGTTCCAAACCGGTCCGCGCGGCGAGGCGCTGCCGCTTGACCTCAACATTACTTGAGGTCATACCGTGACGGAAGGCCGCCGAGCACCGGCGCCACGGAGGTGATCGACCTCCGCCGACGCTGCAAAGGAATGCTCATGTCCTCACCACAGACGTCCACACCGGTCAGCGGGAGCTGGCGCGAGCTGCTGAGCAGTCGCTACGCCCCGATCGCCGCCGTGCTCGCCGGCGGCGTGCTGCTCGAGGCGAGCAACGTCTACCTCACCACGAGCCTCCTGCCCACGATCGTCGGCGACATCGGCGGGGCCGAGTTCTACGCCTGGACGATGATGACCTTCCTGCTCGCGTCGGTCGTGAGCGCGATGCTCGTGAGCCGCATCCTCACCCGTCAGGGGGCCGTGCGGGCCTACCTGCTGGCGCTCGGGCTGTTCGCCCTCGGCTCGCTCCTGTGCGCGGTGAGCCCTTGGATGTCGGCGCTGCTCGTCGGGCGCGCCGTGCAGGGGCTCGGCGGCGGCCTGCTCGCCGGTCTCGGCTATGCGCTCATCCAGCGTGCCCTGCCGGAGCGGCTCTGGGCCCGCGGCGCTGCTCTCGTGTCGGCCATGTGGGGCGTGGGCAACATCGTCGGCCCCGTCGTCGGCGGGATCTTCGCGCAGCTCGACGCGTGGCGCGCGCCGTTCGTCGGACTCGCCGTCCTGTCGGCGCTGATCGGACTGGTCGTGGTCCGCGCGCTGCCGCAGACCGCCCGTGCCCGCTCGAGCGAGTCGGTGCCGTGGGGGTCGCTGGTGCTGCTCGCCGGCGGGGTGGCGGCGGTCGGGGTCGCCGGCGTCGTGCCCGCGGGTGTCGGCACGGGCGTCGCGCTGGTCGTGGGCGTCGTGCTCGCCCTGTGGTTTGTGCGGCACGAGAAGCGCAGCCGCGTCGGGATCCTCCCCCGGGTCACGTTCGTGCGTGGCTCCTCCCTCGGGTGGGTGTACCTGACGGTCGCGGTGCTGGCCTTCGCGATCGGCACGGAGGCGTTCATCCCGCTCTTCGGGCAGGAGATCGGGGGACTGATGCCGTTCGTCGCCGGGCTGCTCGGTGCGGCGCTGTCGCTCGGGTGGTCCGTCACGCAGATGTTCACCGCGAACGTTACGGGGGTCCGGTCCCGGCGGGTGCTCATCACGGTCGGCCCGCTCACGGTCGCGCTCGGGCTCGCCGCGTACGGGCTGCTCCAGCACGAGGGGCCGTCGGCACTCGTCGTCGCGCTGTGGTTCGCCACGCTGTTCGTCGCCGGCGCGGGGATCGGCCTGGGCTTCCCGCACCTCACGGTCGCGGCGCTCGGCAGCACGCGCGATGAGGAGGAGGGGGCGAAGGCGGCGGCCGCCGTGAACACGGTGTTCCTCATCGCGAGCGCCTTCAGCGCGGCGATGGCTGGCGTGCTGGTGAACCTGGCGCTGCCGGACATGGTCGGCTCGGCGCGGCTGCTGATGCTGACCTTCGCGGTCGTGTCCGTGCTCGGCATGATGCTGGCGCGCGGAGCGAGCTGGGGCATCGGGCTTCGCGCGGACGCAGACGACGCGGACGACGCGACGCCCGCCACCACGGCGGTCCCGCGTCGGGCGCCGGACGCGGGGTGACCGGCGTCCGTCGAGGTGATGGGGCGGTGGCGGCGGGCGGCGATGGGTATCGTCGAGGCGAGGACGCCGATGTCCCGCCGCGGGAGGAATCATGGAACGGGTCGACACGGTCGTGGTCGGAGCCGGGGTCGCGGGACTGACCGCGGCACGGCTGCTGCAGGACGCCGGGCGCACGGTGGTCGTGTTGGAGGCGCGGGACCGCGTCGGCGGTCGCGTGCACACGGATCGGACGGACGGCGCCACCGACCTCGGCGCCTCGTGGATCCACGGCGTCGACGGGAGCCCGGTGGCGGCGGCGGCCGCGGCCTTCGGCATGCGCACGGTCGAGTTCACGGTGGGCGGCTACCAGGTCGACGGTCGTCCGATCGCGAACTACGGCGTGGACGGGCGGCGGCTGCCCGATGAGGCCGCCCGTGCCTTCGCGGCCGACGTGCACGCGGTCGATGCCGTCCTGCCCGAGGTCATCGCGGCGTCGGCGCCCGAGGCCTCGTACCGCGAGGCCACGGAGGAGGCCCTGGCGCGGCAGGGGTGGGATGCGGACCGCACCCAGCGCGTGCGCGAGTATCTGGAGCACCGCGCGGAGGAGCAGTACGGCGCGTGGATCGAGGACCTGGCGGCGCACGGGCTCGACGACGACCAGATCGACGGCGACGAGGTCGTGTTCCCCGACGGCTACGGCGCGCTGCCCGAACGGCTGGCGCAGGGTCTCGACGTGCGGCTCGGCCACGTGGTGACGGCCGTCGACTGGACCGACGGGGTGCTGGTGCACACGGGGCGCGGCGTGTTCGCGGGCGACACCGCCGTGGTGACGCTGCCGGTCGGGGTGCTCCACTCCGGGGCGGTCGACATCGTGCCCCCGCTGCCTTCGGCCAACGCCGACGCGCTCGGACGGCTGCGCATGAACGCGTTCGAGAAGGTGTTCCTGCGCTTTCCCGAGCGGTTCTGGGACGAGGGCGTCTACGCCATCCGGCAGCAGGGCCCGGAGGGCCGCTGGTGGCATTCCTGGTACGACCACACCGCGGCGCACGGGCGTCCGACGCTGCTGACCTTCGCGGCGGGGCCGGCGGCGACCGCGACGAGGGACTGGGCAGACGAGCAGGTCGTGGCCTCGGTCATGGCGCAGCTGCGGCGGCTGTACGGCGACCGGGCCGTGGAGCCGGTGGCCGTGCACCGCACCGCGTGGCAGGACGACCCGTTCGCGCACGGCTCGTACGCGTACATGACGCTCGGCTCCACGACCGCCGACCACGACGATCTCGCGACGCCGATCGGGGGAGTGCTGCACCTCGCCGGGGAGGCCACCTGGACAGATGACCCCGCGACCGTGCCGGCCGCGATGCTGTCCGGTCACCGCGCCGCCGAGCGCATCCTGGGCGCGGCCGTCCCGATCGAGCGGCTCTGGGCCGACTGACCCCTGGGTGCTCGACGGGCGGGCTCGTGCTCGCGGGAGTGTGGGGCCTGGCGTGACGGCGGTCAAGCCCCTGCGCTCGGCCGTGGTCGCGCGCGTAGCGTCGGGGCACCAGACAGAGGAGGCACGACATGAGTGATCCGCAGAACACGCAGGGCACGCCGGGGGCCGACGAAGAGGCCGACACCGCCTCGGGTGGCGCTCCCGACGAGGGCGGCGACACGACGGACGAGGTGCTGGAGCGCGAGACCACCGACGACCAGGGGCGCCCGCTCGACAACCCGTCGGGCGGCTGACCCCGCGGGGGCGGCGGGTCAGGATCGGTCCAGGTGGCCCGGGTTACCCTCGGGTCATGCGCCGATTCGCCGTCGTCCCCCTCCTCCTCGCCGCCGGGCTCCTCGCGGGCTGCTCGCAGGTCACCCAGGCGGCCGGCGACGCCCTCGGGGTCGATGTTCAGGGCGCGTGCGCCACGATCGACGACGCCTACGCGCAGTACCAGGGTCTGCTCGACCAGGGTGGGGCGACCGCAGAGCAGGCGGATGCCGCGCGCGATCGGCTGGTGGCGACGCTCGACGATCTGGCGGCCGGGATCGACGGCCACCTGGGGGACGTGATCGCCTCGGGTGCCGATCAGATCGATGGACTGGGAGACCTCCAGTCTCCGGAGACGATCCAGGCCGTGGAGCAGTTGCACGAGTCGCTGGGGGCGTTCTGCGGCTGACGCGGACGGGGCACCCGGGATAGTTGCGTTTTCGCAACCATCGGCGTATGGTTGATCTCGATCAACTTTCTACGCAGGAGCGTTCCCCCTTGTCACACACCTCTTCTTCTCCGGCCGACGCCACGCGCTCGGCCCGCGAGGTCTTCACCGCGATCTCCGGCCTCATCGTCGGCATGTTCGTCGCCGTGCTCTCGGGCACCGTGGTGTCGACCTCGATGCCGGTCATCATCGCCGACCTCGGCGGCACGCAGTCCCAGTACACGTGGGTCATCACCGCGAGCCTGCTGGCCACCGCCGTCTCCACCCCGATCTGGGGCAAGCTCGCCGACCTCGTCGACCGCAAGGTGCTCATCCAGATCTCGCTGATCCTCTTCACGGTCGGCACCGTGATCGCCGGGTTCTCCACCGACACGAACATGCTCATCGCCGTGCGGGTGATCCAGGGCATCGGCGTCGGCGGGCTCATGTCGCTGGTCATGATCGCGGTCGCCCTCATCATCTCGCCGCGCGAGCGCGGCAAGTACATGGGCGTCGTCGGCGGGATCATGGCCCTCGGCACCATCGGCGGCCCGCTGCTCGGCGGCGTCATCACCGACGCGTGGGGCTGGCGCGCCAACTTCTTCGTCGGCGTCCCGTTCGCGATCGTCGCGCTCGTGCTGCTGCAGTTCACGCTGCACCTGCCCAAGCCGCAGCGCGACACGAAGGTGTCGATCGACTACTTCGGCATCGTGCTCCTGGCCGTGGGCGTGTCCAGCCTCCTCATCTGGGTGTCGATGGGTGGCAACCAGTTCGACTGGGACTCCTCGACGAGCATCGTGCTCGCCGTGATCGCCGGCGTCGCCATCGCCGGGTTCGTGGCGGTCGAGTTCTTCGTGAAGGAGCCGATCGTGCCGATGTCGCTGTTCCGCAACCGCACGTTCACGCTGTCGGTCATCGCCTCCATCGCGATCGGCGTCTCGATGTTCGCCACCTCGGTGTTCCTCGCGCAGTACTTCCAGCTCGCCCGTGGCGCCACGCCCACCGAGTCCGGCCTCATGACCATCCCGATGATCATCGGGCAGATGGGTGCGTCGATCATCATCGGCCAGCTGGTCAGCCGCTTCGGCAAGTGGAAGGGCTGGATGCTCACGGGCTCTGTGCTCGCCACGGTCGGCGTGAGCCTCATGTCCACGCTGCGCTATGACACCCCGTTCATCCTGGTCGCCGTCTACATGTTCGTGCTCGGGGCCGGCCTCGGCATGGTCATGCAGAACCTCACCCTCATCGTGCAGAACGACACCGATCCGCGTCAGCTCGGCGCCGCGTCGTCGAACGTCAACTTCTTCCGCACGATCGCCGGCACCATCGGCGTGACCGTGATGGGATCGCTGCTCTCCTCGAGCGTCGCGACGTACGTCAAGGACGGGCTCGAGGGCTTCACCCCGTCGAGTCAGGCGGAGGTCGACGCGCTGAAGCACCTCGCCTCGGGCGACGTGCCGAAGGTGGGCCAGCTGCCCGACGCCATCCGCTCCATCGTCGAGAGCGCCTACGGCCACGGCATCGCCGACGCGTTCATTATCGCCATCCCGCTCGCCGTGATCTCGATCATCGCGATCGCGTTCATCAAGAACAAGCCGCTGTCCACCAAGAACGCCGCGGAGCAGCTGCGCGAGCAGGCCGAGGAGTCGGTCATCGAGGTGTCGGAGGCCGAGGTGGGAGCCTCGCTCTCCACGGGCACGATCCGTACCACGCGGGCCGAGCCGGCGACCACCACGGGAACGGTGGGCGTGCTCGAGCGCGAGGATCGGACGCGGGAGCGCTGAGATGATCGCCCCCGACGCGGTCGGCACTGCCGACGTCGACACGGCGCTCAGCGACCTGCAGGCGCACCTCAACCTGATCTTCGCGCGGACCCGGTCGCTGTGGAAGGAATCCGCAGCCCGGGTCCACCCGGAGCTCCCGGTGGCGGGGTACAAGCTGCTCACGTTCATCGACAGGGCCGGGTCGGCCAATGCGCACGAGCTCGCCGAGCGCTTCGACATGGACAAGTCGGTCGTCAGCCGCCAGGTGCGGATGCTGGAGGAGCTGGGGCTGTTGGACTCCCACCCCGACGAGCGTGACGGCCGGCTGCGGGTGCTCACTGCGACCCCGGGGGCGTGCACCGCGCTCGCCGAGGTCCGTCGCGAGTACGGCACCCGGCTGCGGGCCGTGATCGACCAGCTCACGCCGCGCGAGATCGAGGCCGCGTCCAAGGCCTTCCGGCTGTTGTCGGAGGTGTGACGACGCCCGCCCGAAGCCCCGCCACCCCGGAGGTGGCGGGGCTTCGCCGTACACTGGCGGCATGAGTGCCCCGTCCGACCCCGCCCCCGGCGAGGGCGCCGTCGACACCTCCGCGTCGTCGGAGATCGACGTCGATCACGCCGCCGTGGTGCGCGTCGAGCACGAGCTCGGGCGACTGATCGCCCGCATCCGCGTCGCCTGGCGCGAGGCCGCGGTGACGGTGCACCCCGAGCTGCAGCCGCTCGGCTATCAGGTGCTCACCTCGATCCTGTCGGGCAAGGCGGCGACGGCCGGTGCCCTCATCGAGCGGCTCCAGACCGACAAGTCCGCCGTCAGCCGGCAGGTGCGGCAGCTCGAACAGCTCGGACTCGTGGAGAGCATTCCCGACCCGGAGGACCGCCGTGCGCGTCGGCTCGTGGCGACGCCCCTCGCGCAGGAGCGGGTGGCACTCGCGCGTTCCCGCTACGAGGGGCGGATCGGCGAACGATTGCGGAAGTGGTCGACCGCCGACCTCGACCACTTCGCGACCCTGCTGGCCGACCTCGGCGGCGGCTGAACGGGAATACCGCGGGCGCTGCGGGGATTGGTCCCCACTGTGACTCTTTACGACCCCGCCGTCCTCGGCGCCCTGCCGCTGTCCAACCGCGTCGTCATGGCGCCCCTCACGCGCACCCGTGCCGCCGGCGACGGCGTGCCGACGCCGGTCATGGAGGAGTACTACCGCCAGCGGGCCGGGCAGGGCCTCATCGTCTCCGAGGGCACCTGGCCCGCCCGTGAGGGCATGTCCTACCCGGGTCAGCCGGGCATCGTCACCCCCGCCCAGATCGAGGGGTGGCGTCGCATCACCGACGCCGTCCACGCGGCCGGCGGCACGATCGTGATGCAGCTCATGCACGGCGGACGCGTCGGGCACCCCGCCATCTCGGGTGAGCCGCGCGTCGTGGGGCCGAGCGCCCTCGCCGCCCCCGGCCAGACCCGGACGCCGGAGGGGAAGCGCGACCTTCCCGTCGCGCACGCGCTCACGCTCGACGAGATCCCCGTGGTCGTGGAGCAGTTCGCGCAGGCCGCGCGCAACGCGATCGCCGCGGGCTTCGACGGGGTCGAGGTGCACGGCGCGAACGGCTACCTGGTGCACGAGTTCCTGTCGCCGGTGTCGAACGTGCGCGACGACCGCTACGGCGGGTCGCCCGAGAACCGCGCGCGCTTCGCGATCGAGGTCACGGCGGCCGTCGCGGCCGCAGTCGGCGCGGACCGCACGGGTATCCGTCTGTCGCCGCAGCACGGCATCCAGGGTGTTCTGGAAGACGACGCGGATGACGTGCGGGCCACCTACACCGCGGTCGCCGAGGGGCTCGCGCCGCTCGGCCTCGCGTTCCTCGACGTGCTCCACGCCGAGCCGTCGGGCGACCTCGTGCAGCACCTCCGCCGGGTGGCGGGCGCGCCGCTGATCGTCAACACGGGCTTCGGCGTGCCCACCACGCGGGAGTCCGCGGAGGAGCTGGTGGCGGAGGGGTGGGCCGACGCGGTCGCGGCGGGCCGCCCGGTGATCGCGAACCCCGACCTGGTGGAGCGCTGGCGCACCCGCGCGGAGCTGAACGAGCCGCGTCCTGAGCTCTTCTACGGCTCCACGGCCGAGGGG
Source organism: Microbacterium sp. K35 (assembly GCF_004794375.1). Taxonomy (NCBI): domain Bacteria; kingdom Bacillati; phylum Actinomycetota; class Actinomycetes; order Micrococcales; family Microbacteriaceae; genus Microbacterium; species Microbacterium sp. K35. The sequence goes on from NZ_SSDM01000295.1 coordinate 8,449, forward strand.
TACGTGGACTACCCGTCGCTCGAGGGCGTGCGCTCCGGGAACTGATGGCGGGAGGGGTCGGCGTCAGGCCGGCCCCTCCTCCTGCTCGCGCCGCGCGGCCGCCTCGCGCATCCGCCGCCGGATGCGCAGCGCGATGAAGACCACGAGCAGCAGAACGATGGCGCCGACCGCGATGTCGGAGAGCAGGCCGCTCCACTGCTCCAGGATCGGGCGGATCGCGGGGCCGAACGCGAAGCCCAGGCCGATCCAGATGCCGTTCCACACCGCCGACCCGACCATGGTGTAGAGCGTGAAGCGCCACAGGGCCATGCGCTCGATGCCGGCCGGGATGGAGATGAAGGAGCGCACCAGCGGCACGCACCGGCCGAGCAGCACCGCGCGGCCACCCCACCGCTGGAAGAACGCCTCCGCCTTGTCGAAGTCGTCGTGGTCGAGCAGGGGGATGCGACCGACGAGACGTCGTGTGCGGTCCCGGCCGATCGCGGCACCGATCGCGTACCAGATCCAGGCCCCGACGAGACCGCCGATCGTGGCGGCCGCCCAGGCGCCCCACGCGCTCATGCGTCCGTCGTACGCGAGGAAGCCGGCGGCGGGGAGGATCGCCTCCGAGGGGATCGGCGGCACGAAGGTCTCGATGAGCACGGCCAGCCCGACGCCGATCTCGCCGAGCGACTCGATCAGGCTGAGGACCCAGCCGATGAAGCCCTCGTATCCGGACTGGGGGGCGGCGAGGGCGAGGGTGCCGTGGGTCATCGTGTCCTCTGTCGGGGGATCGCGGTGATCGTGCGGGGGTCCCCTGCACGGTATCGCCCCTCCCTGGACTCCACCTGCGCGGGTGCCGCACGCTCGCGCCTCCTGTCAAGGTGCTGGTGCGCGCAGGTCCGGTCGGCCGATGCTGGGACATCCGACCCCGAGGAGGAGACATGTCCGATCAGCGACGCGACGAGACGACCGGGTTCCACGGTGAACCGCCGACGGCGAACAACGGCGAGGGCGACGCCCCGGAGGTCGACGTCACCGACCTCGGTGAGGAGGAGCGGGAGGACGGCGTGGAGGTGGACGACCGCCCTTAGCCCGACTTTGACATAGGTCAATATCTGGCCTACGGTCGAGGCATGGCCTCGGAAGACTCGCGCGATCCCCTCCACGACCGGATCGCCGGGTCGACCGCCGCTGAGATCTCCGACAGCATCCGCGACCTCGTCGAGCGCGGCGCCCTCGCCGCCGGCGACCAGCTGCCGCCCGTGCGCACCCTCGCCGAGCGCCTCGGCGTCAACCGCAACACGGTGCTGGCGGCCTACCGGGCCCTCGTCGTCGCGCGCATCGCGGCCACCGGTGGGCGCACCGGCACCACCGTGCTCGGCCCGGGGACCGGTCCCGACGAGGGTTTCACGCCGGGCACCGTGCTGCGCGACATCGGCAGCGGCAACCCGCAGGCGGCGCTGCTGCCCGACCTCGCCGCGGCGTTCGCGACCGTGCGCCCGGAACACGTGCTGTACGGCGAGTCCGTCATCGACCCCGAGCTCGCCGAATGGGCGACCACGTGGATCGCCGAAGACCACCCGCGCCCGTTCCGGCTCTCGGTCACGGCGGGGGCGGTCGACGCGGTCGAGCGGCTCCTCGCCCAGACGCTCGTGCAGGGTGACCGCGTCGGGCTGGAGGACCCGTGCTTCCTCTCCAGCATCCAGACCGCGCGGCTCGCGGGGTACGCCCCCGTCGCCATCCCGGTCGATGCCGAGGGGATGACGGTCGACGGCGTGCGCGCGGCCCTCGACAGCGGGGTGCGCGCGATCGTCTGCACGCCCCGCGCCCACAACCCGACGGGCGCGAGCATCACCCCCGCGCGCGCGGCCGAACTGCGCGCCGTGCTCGCCCCCTACCCGCACGTGCTGCTGATCGAGGACGACCACTTCTCGCTGCTCGCCCCCGCGCCCTACGCCAGCATCATCGCGCCCACCCATGAGCGCTGGGCCCTGGTCCGTTCGGTGTCGAAGTTCCTCGGACCCGACCTGCGTCTCGCTGTCACGGCGTCCGACCCGGTCACGGCCGGACGCCTGGCCCTGCGACTGAGCCCCGGCACGATGTGGGTCAGTCACGTGATGCAGCGTCTCGCCGCCGGCATGCTGCGCGATGCCGATGTGCGGGAGCAGATCGCCAGGGCCGGCGCGCACTACGCCGCCCGCCACGCCGACTTCGTCGCACTGCTGCGCGAGCGCGGGATCGCGGCCGACGACGGGGCCGGGCTCAACGTGTGGCTCGACGCGCACGACGATGCCGCGCGCGCGGCCGAACGTCTCGCCGCGCGCGGCTGGCTCGTACGCTCGGGAGCAGACTTCGCGCTCGAGCACGGGGGGCCGGGCGCCCGCCACCTCCGCCTCACGGTGCACGACCTCGACGACGACGACCTGCAGCGCCTGGCCGACGATGTCGCGGCGGTCGTCACGGTCGCGGGGCGGGAGTCCGCGGGATGACCGGGGTGCTGCGCGTCGGGCGCTCGTCGCGGCTCGACGGCGTGCAGTACGACCTGCGCGGCACGGTGGCCGCGCGGGCCGCGGAGCTCGAGGCCCGCGGGGAGGAGATCCTGCGGCTCAACATCGGCAACCCCGCGCCCTTCGGGTTCGAGGTGCCGACGGTGATCGTGGAGGCGCTGCGGGCCGCCCTGCCGCACGCGCACGGATACTCCGAGTCGCTCGGCCTGGTCGAGACCAGGGAGGCGATCGCGGCGCACTACGCCCGGCGCACGGGCTTCCCGCGGGTGGACCTCGACGACGTCACGGTGGGCAACGGCGTCTCCGAGCTGGTCGGCCTCGTGCTGCAGGCGCTGCTCGAACCCGGTGACGAGGTGCTCGTGCCGAGTCCGGACTACCCGCTGTGGACGGCGTCCACGGTGCTCGCCGGGGGCACCGCGGTGCACTACCCCTGCGTCGAGGAGGAGGGCTGGCTGCCCGACCTCGACGCGATGGCCGCGCTGATCGGCCCGCGCACGGTGGCCATCGTGGTCATCACCCCGAACAACCCCACGGGGGCGGTGTACGACCGGCGCACGCTGGAGGGCATCGCCGAGCTGGCGCGACGGCACGGGCTCCTGCTGCTGTCCGACGAGATCTACGACCGGGTCGTCTATCCCGGGCACGCGCACCTGTCGATGGCGGCGGTCGCGTCGGATCAGCCGTGCGTGACGTTCGCGGGACTGTCCAAGACCCATCGCGTCGCCGGGTACCGCGCCGCGTGGGCGGTGACCTGCGGCTTCGCGCCCGACGACCCGTTCCTGTCCGGACTGCGGCTGCTGGCCTCGCTGCGCATGTGCGCCTCCGTGCCGGCGCAGCACGCGATCACCGCGGCGCTGGAGCACGACACCTCGCTCGACGCCCTGGTCGCCGCCGACGGCAGGCTCACGGTGCAGCGCGACGCCGCCACCGCCGCGTTGCGGGCGATCCCCGGTGTCGAGGTGACGGAGGCGGGCGGCGGGCTCTACCTCTTCCCGCGGCTGGACCCCGCGCGCTACCCGGTGCTCGACGACGAGCGTCTGGTGCTCGACCTGCTCGACGCGGAAGGGATCCTCCTGGCGCACGGCCGCGGGTTCCACTGGCCGCGGCCCGACCGCCTGCGGATCGCGTTCCTGCCGGAGGCGCCGGTGCTGGTGGATGCACTGCGGCGCTTCGGCGGGTTCCTCCAGGGCTACTCTCCGCCGGGGAGCTGACGCCGTAGAACCCGGTGGAGTGACCGAGTGGCCAGGTCGCGGTCCGCAAGACCGTGTACGCAGGTTCGATTCCTGCCTCCACCTCCAGACCGGCTCGCCCGAGCCGACCAGACGACGAAGGACACCGCCATGCACGACCAGCTCATCCCCGCCGCGAAACCCCTGATCGGCGATGAGGAGGTGGCTGCGGTCGAGCGGGTGCTGCGCAGCGGCATGCTCGCGCAGGGCGCCGAGGTCGCGGCGTTCGAGGAGGAGTTCGCCGCCCAGTTCCTCCGCGGGCGCACGACCGTGGCCGTGAACTCCGGGACGAGCGGGCAGCTGCTGGGACTGATCGCGGCGGGCGTCGGGCCGGGGGATGAGGTGATCGTGCCGTCGTTCACGTTCGCCGCCGTCGCGAACTCGGTCGTGCTCGCCGGCGCCACCCCGGTGTTCGCCGACATCGAGCCCGTGCACTTCACCCTCGACCCGGAGCACGTGCGCGCACTCGTCACTCCGCGCACGAAGGGCGTCATGCCGGTGCATCTGTACGGCCACCCGTTCCTGGTCGACGGGATCGAAGAGGTCGCCGCGGCGCACGGCCTCGCGATCTTCGAAGACGCCGCGCAGGCGCACGGCGCGTCGTGGCGGGGTCGCCCTGCCGGCACGATCGGGTCGTTCGCGATGTTCAGCCTGTACCCCACGAAGAACATGACGGCGATCGAGGGCGGCATGGTCGCCTGTGCGGACGAGGGCATCGCCCGCCGTGTGCGGCTTCTGCGCAATCAGGGCATGGAGACGCAGTACGCCAACGAGATCGTCGGCTACAACAACCGCATGAGCGAGGTGCACGCGGCGGTGGGCCGGGTGCAGCTGCGCAAGGTCGCGGCCTGGACGGCGCAGCGGCAGCGCAACGCTGCCGTGCTCGACGCCGCGCTCGACGGCATCGACGGGCTCACCGTGCCCCGGGTCGCGGAGGGGGCGGAGCACGTGTACCACCAGTACACGGTGCGCATCGCGGACGGGGAGCGCGACCGCGTGCGGGAGGCGCTGCGCGAGGAGCACGGCGTGGGCACGGGCGTGTACTACCCGATCCCGAACCACCGACTGCCGTCTCTCACGCGCTACGCGCAGGGCGTGGAGCTGCCGGAGACCGAGCGGGCCGCGGCCGAGGTGCTGTCGATCCCCGTGCACCCCTCGCTCACGGAGGGCGAGCTCGACCGCGTCGTCTCCGGGCTCACCGCCACGATGTCGGCGGGCGGCTGAGGCTACGCGGCGAGACCGAGCCACGCACGCGGCGAGTGGCCGAGACGCTGCGTGAACACCCGGGAGAACGCGGAGGCGCTCGCGTAGCCGAGCTCCGCGGCGACCGCGCTGACCGTCATGCCCGCGCGGAGCTGTTCCTGCGCGATCGTGAGCCGCCACTCGGTGAGGTAGTCGCCCGGCGCCCGGCCGACGACCTCTTTGAAGCGGGCCGCGAAGGCGCTGCGCGACAGGGCGGCGCGGCGGGCGAGGGCCTCCAGCGTCCAGGCCTCTCCGGGGGCCTCGTGCATCGCGACCAGGGCGGGGGCGAGCCGCTCGTCGGCGAGGCCCGGCAGCAGCCCGGGCGGCAGGGCGAGGCCGTCGGGGTGGTCGAGCATCCACCGCAGCAGTTGGATCAGCACGACCTCGAAGAGGCGGTCGGCGAGCAGCGGGCGACCGCAGCGGACGTTGTTGACCTCGGCGAACAGCAGGTCGAGCGCGGGGGAGAGGGTGGCGACCTCGTCGAGGGGCAGCACCATCACGGGCGGCAGCGTGCGGACGAGGGGGTGGGTGGCACCGCCGTCGACGTCGATCGTGGCGCACGCGAAGTCGGATTCCGCGGTCGGGGCGTTGAGGAACGTGTGGTCGAGCGGGCGGGGGAAGAACAGCAGGCTCGGGCGGGTGATGCGCTCGCGCGCACGGCCGCCGTCGACGCGCGGATACGTCAGCTCCAGTTCGCCGCGGCGCAGCACGTGCAGGAACCCCTGTCCTCGGCTCGCCGCGAACTCCGTGGTGCCGCACAGGGGCCCGGTGTGGAAGAGCCGCGTGCGCACGCGGAACCGATCGAGCAGGGGTGTGAGGCGGTCGAGGGGTGGCATCTCTCCATTCTCTGGACGATCTGCGGTGAATGCAAGATCGGATGATGCGTATCGTCCGGAGGATTCGAGAAGACTGAGGGCGGGTCGACACCCGGCCCGATCGAACAAAGGAGCATCCCGTGCCCAACGTCCCTCTCATCGACCGTGACGCCGCCACCGGACCCGTCAAGGACCAGCTCGACCAGATCGGTGCCGCGTTCGGCGCCGTCCCCGCCATGTTCCGGGCCGTGGCGAACTCCCCGGCCGCGCTGACCAGCATGTGGAGCGCGTTCGGCGCCTACGGGGGCGGTTCGCTCGGAGCCGCGCTCAGCGAGCAGATCGCGGTGGCCGTCGCCAACCGCAACTCCTGCGGCTACTGCCTCGCGGCGCACACCGCGCTGGGCAAGAAGGCCGGGCTCTCCGCCGACGCGCTCGCCGCGGCGCAGGAGGGCACCTCGGAGGACCCGCGCACCGCGGCCCTGCTGACCTTCGCGCTCGCGGTGGTCGAGCAGCGCGGGCAGGTGAGCTCCGCCGACGTCGACGCCGTGCGCGCCCAGGGCTGGAGCGACGAGGAGATCGTCGAGACGATCGGCCAGGTGGCGCTCAACCTGTTCACGAACTACGTGAACCTCGCGCTCGACGTGCCGATCGACTTCCCGACGGTGCCGCTGCGTCGCGCCGCGTGACGACACGGGAAGGGGCCGGATCCGCGGGGGATCCGGCCCCTTCTCAGTGCGCGGGCTCGACCTCGTCGAGCCAGGTTCCGATCGCCGTACGCGCGCGGTGCTCGAGTCGGGGGCCGTGCGCGGCCGCCTGTCTCCGGATCGAGCGGGGGTCGATGCCGCGGTGGTGCAGCTCGTGCGCATGGCCGATCAGCCAGCGCTCGATCGTGCGGTGGTCGGCCTCGACGTGGAACTGCAGCCCGAGTGCACGACCCCGCGAGAACGCCTGGTGCGGGAAGCCGGGCGTGCGGGCGAGGTGGCGCGCGCCCGGGGGGATCTCGAAGGCGTCGCCGTGCCAGTGCAGCACGGGCTCGCCGTCCAGCGCCGACAGCGGTGAGGTGCGCCCGTCCGGCGTGAGGTCCACCGGCGCGTACCCGATCTCGACGCCGCCCGTCGGGGCGACCCGAGCCCCCAGCGCCTCGGCGAGCACTTGGGCGCCGAGGCAGATCCCGAGCGTGGGACGGTCCGCCGCGAGTCGTGCCGACAGGGCGTCCTTCGTGGGGGCGAGGAACGGGTAGCGGTCGTCGTCGTACACGCCGATGGGGCCGCCGAGCACCACCAGCAGATCAGCCGACGCGACCTCGGCCCGGTCGAGCTCGTCGACGCCCGCGTCGTGATACCGGACGCGGTAGCCGCGCTCCTCCAGCAGCGGCGCGAGGATGCCGAGGTCTTCGAACGCGACATGGCGCAGAGCGAGGGCGGTGCGCGTGGGGGTCGATGCGCTCATGGGTCTCCTGGTCGGGTGGGAGTCGCGGTCAGCCGAGTGCGGCGAGGGCGTCGTCGATCACGCTCACCGCCGTGTCGAGCTGCGCGTCGGTCGTGGTGAGCGTGGGGAGGAAACGGATGACGTTGCCGTCGCTGCCCGCGGTGAGGAGCAGGATGCCTCGCTGCGCGGCGAACTCCGCGATGGCCGTCGCGGCACCCGCGAGGGGCCGCGTGGTGCCGGGCTCGCTCAGCTCGAACGCCTGCATCGCGCCGATCCCGCGGACGTCGCCGATGATCCGGTGGCGCGACGCCAGCTCGGTCAGCCGTGCCCGCAGGTGCGCGCCGATGCGGGCCGCGTCGTCGAAGAACTCGCCCTCCGCGAGCTCGTCGAACACCGCGACGGCCGCGGCGATCGACACGGGGTTGCCGCCGAACGTGCCGCCGAGCCCGCCGGGGTCCGGTGCGTCCATGATCTCGGCACGGCCGGTCACTCCCGCGAGCGGCAGTCCGGCCGCGATGCCCTTCGCGGTGAGCACGAGGTCGGGCACGAGGCCGAAGTGCTCGCTCGCGAACCAGGTGCCCGTGCGGCCCAGGCCGGTCTGGATCTCGTCGGCGATGAAGACCACGCCGTGGCGCGTGCACCACTCCTGCAGCGCGGGCAGGTAGCCGTCGGCGGGCACGACGAAGCCGCCCTCGCCCTGGATGGGTTCGGCGATGACGGCGGCGAGGTCGCCCGCGCCGATCCGCTGCTCGAGGTAGCCGATCGTGCGGGCCGCCGCCTCGGCGCCGCTCAGGCCGTCGCGGTACGGGTAGGAGTTGGGGACGCGGTGCACGTCGGGCGCGAACGGGCCGAAGCCCGCCCCGTACGGCACGGCCCGGTGGTTCATCGCGAGTGCCAGGTTCGTGCGGCCGTGGAACGCGTGATCGAGGGCGGCGACGGCGCGGCGGCCGGTGTGCCTGCGGGCGATCTTCACGGCGTTCTCGACGGCCTCGGCGCCGGAGTTCGCGAGCATCGTGCGCTTCTCGTGGTCGCCGGGGGTGTGCGCGGCGAGCAGCTCCGCGAGGTGCACGTAGCCCTCGTAGGGGGTGACCGTGAAGAGGGTGTGGGTGACGCGGTCGAGCTGATCCGCCGCCGCGGTGACCGCCGCGCGGTTGGTGTGCCCGATCGTGGTTACGCCGATGCCGCTGCCCAGGTCGAGGAAGCGGTTGCCGTCGACGTCGGTGACCCAGGGGCCGTCGGCGTGCTCGATGTAGACCGGCAGCACGCTGCCGACGCCGCGGGGCACGACGCGCAGGCGCCTTTCGTGCAGCGCGCGACTGCGGGGGCCGGGCACCTCGGTGCGCAGGCGCGGGGTGATCAGGGCGGTGTCGGAGAACAGGCCGGGCACGGTCATGGGCGGACTCCTTCGGAGGGAGGGCGACGGCCGGCGGGCGCGCGGCGTGACTCGAAGCTATGTTAGATTTTGGCCTATGTCAAAGTCAGCCGACGAGGAGAACACCTCCGCCCGCTACCCCACGGCCACCACCGTCGCCGACTTCCGAGCCAACGTCGCCGCCGTCCGCGCGCGCATCGACGCCGCCGCCGACCGCGCCGGGCGCGATGCCGCGAGCGTGCGGCTGCTGCCGGTCAGCAAGACCGTGCCGACCGAGCGGGTGCGCATCGCGATCGACTCCGGGCTGCGGCTCCTCGGCGAGAACAAGGTGCAGGAGGCCGTGCGCAAGCACCGTGAGACGGAAGACCTCGACGTCTCGTGGGCGATCATCGGACACCTGCAGACCAACAAGGCGCGCGATGTCGCCGCGTTCGCGCACGAGTTCCAGGCACTCGACCGGCTCCGGGTCGCCGAGGCGCTGGACCGAAGGCTGCAGGCGGCCGGTCGCGGTCTCGACGTGTTCGTGCAGGTGAACACCTCCGCGGAGGACTCGAAGTTCGGCATGCCGCCCGCGGAGCTGTCCGGGTTCCTGAAGGCACTGCCGGTGTACTCGTCGCTGCGGGTGCGCGGGCTCATGACGCTCGCGATCCTCACCCCGGACGAGACCAGGGTGCGCGCGTGCTTCCGCGTGCTGCGCGAGCTCCGCGACCGCGCCAGGGCGGACGATCCCGACCTGATCGGCGACGGGGAGCTGTCGATGGGGATGTCGGGCGACTACGAGATCGCGGTCGAGGAGGGGGCGACGTGCGTGCGGGTCGGGCAGGCGATCTTCGGCGCGCGCGCCCTGCCCGACAGCTACTACTGGCCGGAGGGCTGACGCGGCCCCTCGTCGTCGGTCCGGAAGCCGGCCGCCTTGTGAGTGCCGTCGCAGAACGGCTTCACGGCGGACAGGCCGCAGCGGCACAGCGCGACCGTGCGGCGGCCGGGGTCGATCAGCGCGCCGTCCGCGGACCGCAGCTCGATGTCGCCGCGGACGAGCAGGGGCCCGTCCGGGTAGGGGGTGACGGTGACCGGCTCGTCGCGACCGCTCATGACGACTCCCGCCCGCGAAGCGCCGAGGCGCCGGCCGCCCAGGCGTCGAGCATGTGCTGTCCCGCCCAGCCGTCCACGGTGAGGCACGCGGCGGCCCCGAACACGATGTCGCCGAGTACCTCGGGGCGATCCTCCGCCAGGCTGCCGGCGAGGTCGCGCGCCGCGATCTGCTCGTGCACCGCGTCGGCCTCCACGTGCTCGTCGAAGTAGGCGGCCACCTCGTCGGTGAAGCCGAGGCGCCGCAGCCCGTCCGCGTAGAAGCGGCACGGGATCGACGACGTCATCTCGTACGCGGCGAGGTGCCCGACGATGGCGCCGACCAGCCGGCGGTTGAGCCCGAACAGGGTCATCAGATTGTGCGAGGCGAGCGTGATCGCGGGGGCGTCGTCGACGTAGGCGCCGTACGTGTCGTCGAGGTCGGCGGCCCGCATGGCCCTGGCGTACAGCTCCGCGTGCACGCGCTGCGGCCGGCCGCCGCCGTACTCGTCCGACTGGATCTCGACGAGGGCCGCCTTCGCCCGGCCGGTCAGACGCGGGATCGCCCACGAGTGCGGGTCGGCTTCGCGCAGCGTGTAGATCGAGCGGAGGATCAGCGACTCCTCCGCCTGCTCCCGCGTGGCCTTCTTGGCGATGTAGCGCGCCACGCTCGGTCCGGTGTCGGCGGCGGCGAGCGCGAACAGGGCCCGGCCCACCGCGTCGACCGTCGGCTCGGGCAGCTCCGGCACCGGCACGGTCTCGCGCAGGGCCGCCTCGAACGCGTCTTCCAGGAGGCGGCGGGCGGTGATGACGCCCGCGTCCCACTCCCGCGATGCGTCGAGCGCGGGAAGCGATCCGTACGACGACGCGTACAGCACGAACAGGGCGAGCTGGATGTCGTCGTCGCGGACGACGTCGGTGGTCTCGGCCACGGCGGTCGCCGCGAGCTCCGGCAGGTCGACGCTGTCGTCGCCGTGGACGAGGCAAGACAGCACGGCGGCCGACAGCGGGCCGCGCGGGGAGAATCCGACGGCGGTGTCGGTGTCGAGGGTGGAGACGGTCATGTGGAGGGGCTCCCATCGGATCGATCACCGGCATCATCGCGCGGGCGCGCGAACGGGGCCAGGGACTTGACGCCGAGCCGTCGGGGAGGCATGCAGCGACCGCGCTCCTGCGCGCGGACGTCTCGTGCTCTCAGCCGCGACCGGGGACGGGCGGGGTCGGAGCCGGGGCGCCCTCCGCGGAGGCCGTCGGGTCTTCGGACGGGTTGCGGCGGATGCCGATCCACGACACCACGCCGCCCAGCACCAGGAGCGCGGCCGTGACCCAGGCGGCGCTGTGGAAACCGTCGAGGTCGAGGGCGCCGCCGACGATCGTCGACAGCATCGCCACCACCAGGAGCCCGGCCACGCGCGAGACCGCGTTGTTCACGGCCGAGGCGATGCCCGAGTGGTTCTCGTCGATCGCGCCGAGGATCGCGGCCGTCAGCGGAGCGACCGTGAGCGAGAGGCCCAGCCCCATCACGACCATGGCGGGAAGCACCTGCCACCAGTAGTCGAACTCGGCGGACACGGTCAGCAGCATCAGCGCACCGGCCGCCATGATCAGCGGACCGATCGTCATGAAGAGGCGCGGACCCCAGCGCCCCGCCCACCCTCCCGCGCGCGAGCTCACCAGGATCATGAGGATCGTCATCGGCAGGCTCGCGAGACCCGCGGCGGTGGCACTGAGCCCGGCGCCCTGCTGCAGGTACACCCCGACCACGAAGCCGTTGAGCGAGAGCGCGGCGTACACGAACAGCGTCGCGAGGTTGCCCCAGCCGAAGTCGCGCACGCGGAACAGCCACAGCGGCATGAGCGGGGCGGCCGAGCGGCGCTGGCGCAGCAGGAACGCCGCGAACAGGGCGGCGCCCGCGACTGCGGGGACCCAGATCGCGGGCGAGCCCCATCCGAGGTTCGGCTGCTCGATCAGGGCGAACACGACCGCGCCGAGTCCCACGGCGCACAGCGCACCGCTCCACCAGTCCACCCCGACGCCGCGGGGCCGCTCGGGCAGCTGGAGTCGAGCCAGCAGCAGCAGCGTCACGCCGATGGGCAGCACGTTGATGAGGAACACGAACCGCCACGACAGGAAGTCGACGAACAGCCCGCCCAGCAGCGGCCCGACGAGCTGCGCCGCGGTCGTGAAGGCCGTCCAGACGCCGATGGCCCTCGCCTGCACGTCGCCGCGCATCGTGGCCGTGATCAGCGCCAGGGAGCTCGGCACGAGCAGGGCACCCGCCGCGCCCTGGGCCGCGCGGGCGACGATCAGCATGAGCGGGTCGACCGCCGCGGCGACCGCGATCGAGGCGATGCCGAACGCGATCAGGCCGATGCGCATGACCACCACCCGGCCATACGCGTCGGACAGCGACCCCGCCAGCAGGATCAGCGCGCTCAAAGTGATGAGGTAGGCGTCGACCACCCACTGCTGCGTGGTGATGCCGCCGCCGAGCTCACGGCTGATGGCGGGCAGCGCGACGTTCACCACCGTGCCGTCGAGGAAGGTCACGAAGGACGCGAGCACCGCGATCGCGATGACGAGCCGCTGGAGGGGGGCGAAGGAGGCCACGAGCCGACCCTACTCCCGGCCGCGGACGCCGGGGCGGGTCAGGCCGACGCGGTCGCCGTCCCCGCGCGGAGCAGTTCCGTGAGCCCCTCGCGACCGCCGTCGCGGTAGGCGGTCCGCTGCCGCTCGGCGCCGGTTCCCTCCGCGCGCAGGCGTCCCAGGGCCTCGTCGACCGCGGCCTCGTCACCGAGCTGCTGCAGCACCGGGCGGATCTCGGCGAGCAGGCCCTCCGCGACGGCCCACGCGTCGGCGACCTCGCCGGACAGCGGGTCGACGATGCGCGCGCCCATCCCGGCCCGCGCCGCCGTCCACACCGACGCGTCCAGGGCGTCCATGCGTTCCTCGGCCAGCCACTGCTCGGTGCTCAGCGCGATCGCCCGGCACAGCAGCGCCGACAGCACGGCATCGTCGGCGGTGAGCTGCGCGTCGGCGATCCGTGCCTCGACGGTGGGGTATCGCTCGGACAGCCGCACCGCCCACGACAACGAGCTGGCCTCGCCGATCGTGCCCAGGGCGAGCAGTTGCCCGACCCGGGCGCGGTAGTCGTCGAGGTCGTGGAACCGCGGCGGGCACCACGATGAGGGCAGTCGCCGGATGAGCATGCTCCGCCAGCTCGCGAAGCCCGCGTCGAGGCCGTGGGCGAACGGGCTGTTGGCGCTCAGCGCGAGCAGCAGCGGGAGCCAGCCGCGCAGGCGGTTGAGCGCGCGCACCCGTTCCTCCTCGTCGAGCACCTCGACGTGCACGTGCAGGCCGTTCACCTCGTGCTCGCGCGTCAGGTGCGCGAGCCGCCGGGCCACGTCGTCGTAGTGCGGTGACGGGGAGAGCCGGGGCGAGCGCGCGGTGGTGAACGGGCTCCCGGTCGGGGCGGCCACCGCGTGGAGGGCGCGTGCGTGCTCGCCCAGCAGGCCGCGCAGGCCGCGCAACTGGCGTCGCGCCGCCTCCGGGGTCGACACCGGCTCGGTGAGGCACTCGAGCTGCGACGCCAGGTACTCCGTGGTCACCCGCCCGGTCAGCGGGCGGTCGCCGATGCGCTCCAGGATGTCGCCGGACAGGCCGACGGGCAGCAGCGAGTTCTCATCGAGCAGGAGGAACTCCTCCTCGATCCCGAAGCGCGCCATCCCGCCTCAGTGGTTGCGCAGAGCGGAGATGAGCTCCGCCTTGCGCTTCCCGCTGTAGCCGGTCAGTCCGATCTCCTTGGCCCGCTTGCGCAGTTCGGCGACCGTCCAGTCCTCGTAGTCGCCGTGCTTCCCGCCCCGGCGGCCGACCGTGCTGCGACCGTCCCTGGCGGCGGCGTTGGAGATGCGTGCGGCCTTCTCCTTCGAAGCCCCGTCGTCGCGGAGCTCTTCGTACAGCTCCGGGTCCTTCAGGGAGTTGTTGCGTGCTCCTGGCATTGCTCTGCTCCTTCGCGCACTCGGAGGGTGGAAGTCAACCCCCTCGAACGAGGGTGTCCGTGCGGTCTAGCGTGAGGGCACCGCAGTCGGGCGCCCGCGCCCCCAGAGAAGGGAAAGACCGATGAACATCCTCCTGATCATCGTCATCGTCATCGCCGTGATCCTCGCGATCACCGGAGGACTGGTGCAGTCGCTCCAGTTCCTGCTGTGGGTCGGTCTGGTGCTCCTGGCTATCGCCGTGATCGCCTGGCTGATCCGAGCGATCAGCGGCAGCCGCAAGGTCTGACCCGTATGCGGAGGGGGAGGCTCGCCGGTCCGGCGGGCCTCCCCCTCTTCATGGGATCAGCGGGGCGGGATCAGCGGTCGAACGCGTCCCGGACGCTGTCGCCGGCCTTGCCTGCGGCGTCCTTCACGTTCTCGCCGGCCTGCTTGGCGTCGGCCTTCACCTGATCCGCCTGGCCCTCGGCCTCGAGCTTCTCGTTGTCGGTGAGCTTGCCCACGCCCTCCTTGACCTTCCCGCCCAGCTTCTCGGCGGAGTTCTTCATGTCGTCTGCGCCACTCATGTGGGGCTCCTCTCCTCGGCGGATCGATTGCTCTCCGAGCCTCGCATCGGCCGCGACGAGGGTCCACGGGATTGACAATCGCTCCCTGCCGTGTCAGCGTTCCGCCCCCATCGACGCGAGCCCCCGCAGCGGCTAGCCTGGCGCCAGGCGGGTGGTCCTGCCCGCTGTCCTCGACGAAGGGAGCGGAGCCCTATGGACGCGACGATGATGGGCGCGATGTCGAAGAGCATGGAGTCGATGCCCGACATGGCGATGATGGACATGGCCGTGCTGCAGGCCTGCATGGACGCGTGCGCCGCGTGCGAGCAGGCGTGCACCGTGTGCTCGACGCAGCTGATGGACTGCGCGCCCGCGTGCATGAACTGCGCCGACATGTGCCACACGATGATGCGGTCGATGCTGCGGATGCAGGGCATGACCCCCGCGACGATGATGGCGATGCTCGACGCGTGCATCGCCATGTGCCAGATGTGCATGGACGAGTGCATGCAGCACGCCGATCACAGCGACGTCTGCCGCCTCTGCGCGCAGGCGTGCCAGGCGTGCATGAACGCGTGCATGGCCGTGCGCGACATGATGATGGCGAGCGCCTGACGCGGCAGGACGGTCGCCGTCAGACGGTGGCGACGTTGAAGCGCGCGTCTCCCACGGCCAGCACGCCGTAGGGGAGGTGGAGGGCGACGGGGGTGCCGACGGCCGCTTCGAGCGCGGCGCCGGAGCCGTTCCACAGGGCGTGCGCGGTGCCGTCGAGGGTGCGCACGACCAGGTCGCCGGTCACCGGATCGGCGGACTCGACCAGCGCGTCTGCCCAGTCGGCGGGCGTGGCGGCGGCCAGGCGGGCCTGGATCAGGTGCAGCGCGTGTCCCGGTGCGATCGAGGAGCAGCGGCCACCCGCGCGGCACATGCACGTCGCACGCTCGCTCACCTCGAGGGGTGACAGGCGGTGGGGCGACGTGGACACGGTGGTCTCCTTCGGTTCGGCGTTCCGGCCACAGTAGGCGGCGCGGGCGGCGGGACGCGAGGGCGGGCGACATCGGGCGAAACAATCGGGTGTAGGCTCGCCGGGTGCTGTCGTCGATGAGCGCCCTCGGGGCGCGGAGCGGAGCCGCAGGCGCGTTCAGCGCCGCGGGCAGAGGCTGAGGACCGGCCGGAGGCGGAACCCCCGTCCCCGGTGCTGCACCGTACCCGGCTCCTGTCCGGGGTCCTCCACCTGAACCGACTCGCCGCACGGCGACCGTCCGAAAGCACACACCCATGCGTCCCCTCGACGAGCGCGACATCCGCGCCTCCTTCCTCAACGCCTCCCGCAAGGAGGTCTCCGACCTCACCCTGCCCGCCGGTTTCGCCGACATCGACTTCGATCGGCTCGATTTCCTCGGCTGGACCGACCCCAAGCAGCCCCGTCGCGCCTACGTCGTGACCTGGGTCGACGATGCCCCGGTGGGCGTGCTGCTGCAGCGCGCCGAACAGCGGGTGCTCGCCCGCGCCCAGTGCTCGTGGTGCGAAGACGTGACCCTCCGCAACGACGTGCAGCTGTTCGTCGCCCGCAAGGCCGGTCCGGCCGGACGCAAGGGCGACTCGGTCGGCGTGCTGGCCTGCGCCGGGTTCGAGTGCAACCGCTCGGTGCGGATGCTGCCGCCCCTCGCGTACCAGGGCTACGACCGGGAGCTCGCGCGCGACCTGCGGATCATCCGGCTGCAGGAGCACGTCACCGGGTTCCTGGCCGAGGTGGCCGGGACCGCCTGAGGCCGTGGGCGGCGGGCCGGTGCGTCCTCAGCGCCGGTCCGCCACCGCCGGGTCCGGGGTGTCCGCCCGAGCCACCCCGGACCCGGC
>NZ_SSDM01000296.1:0-766 GCF_004794375.1 Microbacterium sp. K35
CAGACGCGCCCGCGTCTGTCGCGCCCGCGTCTGTCGCAGTCGCGCCGGCCGTTCCTGCGCCCGCCCATTCCGCGCCCGTCCGCCCCGCGCTCGCCGGTACCGGGCGCGACGTCGCACCTGTCGCCGTCCCCTCCGGTTTCCGCTCCACACCGCCGTCCCGCCTCCCGCTCCCGCGGTTGTGCACGCTCCCCGAGGCCGTGGCGCAGAACGTGTCGCGCGTGCGGCAGTCGACGTCCGCGCAGATCATGGCCGTGGTCAAGGCCGACGGCTACGGGCACGGGGCGGTCGCGGTCGCCGAGGCTGCCGTCGCCGCGGGTGCGACGTGGCTCGGGGTGACCGACGTCGCCGAGGGCCGTGCGCTGCGCGCTACCGGGCTGGCCGTCCCGATCCTGTCGTGGCTGAACCCGGGCGGGATCGACGCGGTCGCGGCCGCGCTCGACCGGATCGACGTGGCGGTGGGCTCCGTCGACGAGCTGAGGGCGCTGATCGCGGACGCGGTCGCCCCGGTGCGGGTGCACCTGCACCTCGACACCGGGATGGCGCGAGGGGGCTGCCCGCTCGCCGACTGGCCGGAGCTGCTGCGGCTGGCCAGGGCGGCGCGCGGCCGCGTCGAGGTGGTCGGGGTGATGGGGCATCTGCCGCGCGCGGATGAGGCCGATCCGGCCGCCAACGCCGCGGCGGTGCTGCGGATGCGGCACGGCCGCGACGCGGTGCTCCGCGCCGGCTTCGGTCCGGTGCTCGTGCACCTCGCCGCGACCTCCGGCGC
>NZ_SSDM01000297.1:0-430 GCF_004794375.1 Microbacterium sp. K35
TCCCCGGCCGACGGTGCCGCGCGCGTGACGGCCGGGGTCAACGCCATCGCCAACGGCGACCCCGCACTCGGCTGGCCAGGAACGGTCGCCCTGGTCGCCCCGGAGGGTGCCCCCGCGCTCGTCGCCGGCACGCAGGCGCTCCAGGCCGGAACCGCCCAGCTCAGCGCCGGAGCGACGAAGCTCACGCAGGGCCTCGGCACGCTCTCGACCGGTGCTTCCACGCTGCACGCCGGCACCGTGCGACTCGACGACGGCGCCGGGCGGCTCGACGAGGGCGCCAGCACCCTGGCCACCGGCATCGGCACGCTGCAGTCCGGCGCGAGTGCCCTCCACACGGGCATGGGCGAGCTGAGCGCCGGAGCCGACGCGGTCGCGGACGGATCGGGCGACCTGGCCGCGGGCGGCGGGACGCTCGAAGCGGGCGCGGCCA
>NZ_SSDM01000298.1:0-657 GCF_004794375.1 Microbacterium sp. K35
CGCGAGCGGGGATGGCGGGAGGCGCTCGCCGCGGGCGGCATCGCGGCGCCCGCGGTGGTCCGCGGCGACTGGACCTCGCGGTCAGGATTCGCGGCAGGCGCCGCGCTGGCTCCCGCGACGGCCGTGTTCTGCGCGAACGACCAGATGGCCCTCGGTCTGCTGCGGGCCCTGGCGGAGTCCGGACGCCGTGTGCCCGCGGACGTGAGCGTGGTGGGGTTCGACGACGTGCCGGATGCCGCGGACTACCTGCCGCCCCTCACCACCATCCGCCAGGACTTCTCCGCTCTCGCACAGCGGGCGGTGGGGGCCCTCGTCGCGGCGATCGAGGGAGCGGACCCGGCGGCGGACGGCGACCGTGCGATCGTGCCCACCCGGCTGCTCGTGCGCGACAGCACCGCGCACCGCTGAGGTCAGCCGGACGGCAGCAGCTCCTCCGCGTCGAACGCCGTCGTCGACCCGTCCGCCCACACGACCAGCCACCCGCCCTCCTGCGGGGTGAGCTGCGGCGACGCCGAGGCCACGCCGAGCAGCACCCCCACCGCCACCCAGGCCCCCGGGCGCGCCGGAACGGTGAGCCACGGTGTCGCCGTCCGCGGGGCCAGGGGTGTCACGTCGGACTCGACCCGCACGCCCGAGGCCGCCCCGTCCGTGCCGTGC
>NZ_SSDM01000299.1:0-31536 GCF_004794375.1 Microbacterium sp. K35
CGCGGCGGCCTCGGCGACCACGGCGGAGGCGGCCGCGCGCTCGCCGTCTCGCACGTGCACCTGCGCGCGCTCCAGGCGGAGCACCGCGCGGAAGGTCACCGGCACGTCGTCGCCGTCAGCGCGGCGCAGCGCCTCCTCCACCTTCTCCGGTCGCGGGTCGAGCAGGGCATCGAGAATCAGCCCCCAGGCGTCGTGCTGCAGCTGGTCGGGCTGCGCCAGCCAGGCGTCGCGGATCGTGGCCGAGGCCGCCTCGACGTCGGCCCCCCGGGACCGCAGCTCCGCGATGATCGCCCCGCCCTCCAGCAGCAGCCGACGCTGATGCAGCAGCGCCGGCTTCTCGTCGTGCACCATCGCGAGGATCGCGTCGAGCGCACCGGTGAGGTCGCCCTCGCTCTGCGCCACCGCGACCGTCATCGTCACGAGGTCGTACCAGATCTGGCGCTCAGAGCCGCCGGTCTCCTCGAACGCCGGCCGCCACTCGCGCAGCATCTCCGCCGCCTCGGTCGACCGGCCGCGCCACGCCAGCACCCGCACGCGCGTCATGCTCATGTACATGCGGAACACCCGCAGCGTGCCCTGCACGAAGTCGCGCGACAGCATCTCCTCGACGCGGTCGATCTCGCCGAGCTCGAGCAGCGGGACGATCATGTTCTGCGCCATGATCGTGCCCGACGTGCGCTCGACGCGCAGCTCCCGCGCGCGGCGCAGCCCCGCTTCGGCCACCGCGACCGCCTCCCGGTACCGGCCGAGCAGCGTCAACAGGTCGGAGTAGTTCACGCGGTAGCGCATCTCGGCGGTCGAGCCGTCCGCCAGCACCCTCGCCCGTTCGAACTCCCGCACGCCCGCCTCGACGGCGCCGAGGTGCGCCAGTGAGCCGCCGCGCATGTTCGCTGCGATCGACTGCTGGTCGCGCGACCCCGCGGCCGCGGCCCGGCGCTCGGCCTCGTCGGCGAGCCGGATCGCATCCTCCCGGTCGCCCGCGATCATCAGGCGACCGGCGAGCTGGTTGAGCAGCTCGGCGCGGAACGCCTCGTCGGGCACGTGCTCCTCTGCGATGGCCAGCGCCTCGCGGAGCAGCGGCACGGCCCCGAGCCGCCCCAGGTTCACCAGGTACAGCGCCTTGTTGCGCAGCAGGCGGGCGTGCAGTCGCGGGTCGACCGTCGTCGCGTCGACCTCGGCGAGCGCGACGTTGGCCACCGCGAGAGCGCGCTCCCCGTCGCCCGCGTTGCGCAGCACCGACCCGAGCACGTGCAGCAGTTCCAGGCGCCCGAACCCCGTCGCGGCGGCGGCGTCCGGCACGAGCGGCCACAGCTCGAGCACGAGCTCGCCGAAGCGCGCAGCACTCGCGAAGGCATACTGCGCCTTGGCCTGCCGCATGGCCTCGGCGGCGGCCGTGATCGCGCGACGGTCGTCTTGCGCGAGCTGCCAGTGATACGCGAGCGCGGCGGCATCGCCCCGGTCGGCGGCCCCCTCGCTCTGCTCCTCCAGCGCCTCGGCGTAGGCGCGGTGCAGGCGGGCGCGCTCCCCCGGGAGCAGATCGTCGTGCACGGCCTCGCGCAGCAGCGCGTGCCGGAACCGGTAGTCGTCGTCTTCTACCACGATGATGCCGCTGCGGGCGGCCTCGCGCAGGGCCTCGTCGAGACGTTCCTCGGGCAGCCCGGCCAGGCGCGTGACGAGCGGGTGGCTCAGGGGACGCTCGGCGCCGGAGATGACCCGCACCACACGCCCTGCGTCGTCGCCGAGACGGTCGAAGCGTGCCAGCAGCAGGTCGCGCAGGCTGTCCGGCAGCGGGCCCTGGGAGCACCCGGCGATCTCCTCCACGAAGAACGGCACGCCCTCGGCGCGCACCTGCAGCCGCTCGAGCGCGGACGGCGACGGAGCGCGCCCGGTGATCTGCTCGACCAGCTCGCGGACGGCCTCGTCTTCCAGACGCGACACCGTCAGCCGCTCCAGCAGCCGCGCCCTCGTGGCCTCGCCGATGAAACGGCTCACCGCGTCGCCGCGACGCACGTCGTCGGTGCGGCAGGTGATGAGCAGCAGGATGCGACCGCGGTTCCACGCCCGCAGCAGGAACGACAGGATGGCCAGGGTCGAGTCGTCGGCCCAGTGCAGGTCTTCCACCACGAGCACCTGCGGCGACTCCTCCGCCGCGGCCTCGACCAGTGACGCAACGGCGTCGCGCAGACGCTCCGGGCTCGTGCGCTCGCGGTCGGCGGGGGCGTCGACGAGCTCGGGCAGCAGCATCCCGAGCGCCTCGATGCCCACGCCGACGACCGCTCGCACGCGCTCGACGCCCATCCGCGCCACGATCGACCGGAGGATGCCGGTGAGAGGGCCGAACGGCATGCGCGACGCGCCCAGGTCGAGGCACCATCCGACATGCACGTCGGCGGCGTTCGCGACCTCGGCGCCGAACTCGCGCGCCAGGCGGGACTTGCCGATCCCGGCCTCGCCCTCCACCAGCACGGCCGCGGGCACGCCGTCGCGCGCTCCGTCGAACAGACGGCGCACCTCGGCGAGCTCGGCGTCTCGCCCGACCATCGCGGCGCTGGGGGCTGGGGCCATGCCTCCATCGTCCCACCCACCGCCGACATCGGGATCGCGGTGCGGGAACGGCAGCAGGACCGCGTCGGTCACCGGGCGACCGCGGGCTCGCACGGTCGGCACTCGCGCTCCGCGACAGTCGCGCGCGAGACGACCCCGCGCTGCACGAGGCGACGCAGCAGCCGCCGCACGGGCCCGTCCGCCCGCGGCACGATCTGGTCCGCGTGCTCGATCAGGCGGCGGCGCTGCTCGACGGCCGTCGCGATGCGCTCCTGCTCGTGAGCGGTCACCTGCTGGGTCAGATAGGGGTGCTCGAACATGATCTCTCCTCGGCGGTTCGGTGTATCCCTACACTCCGCTCTGAGGCCCCACCGCCACATCGGACGGATGCCCTATCTTCCGCGCGCCCCGGCGCGACACCCGCCTAGGGAGTGGCGACGACGGAGGCGGTCCGCGCGACGGGCATGCCGTCGAAGGGAGAACTCATGCGGCGGGCGGCCCGCTCATGACCGCGTGGACGGCGAGACGCAGGGTCTCCTTCTCGGCATCGACGCGCACCGTCTCGGAGGGCAGCGCGCGTTCAGTCGCGATGCCCGACGTCACGGTGGCGAGGAACCGCGCGCGCTCCTCGATCCCACCCGCAGCGATCGCACCCTCGTCGACCAGGGTCGTCAGCCACTGCTCGATGCGGTGGCGCCCCATCCGTTCGAGCGCGAGGTAGGTCGCGGCTTCGTCCTCGGAGGGAGGCGTGGCGACGTACGCCTCGTAGAGCGCTCCCCACTGCTGCCTGGCGCGTTCGCCCACGCCCACGTGGGAAAGAAGCAACTGCAGGCACGCGGTCAGGCGCTCTTCGGGCGTGAGGGAGCGATCGTCGATGGGGTCGTCGGGAATCTCCAGGTCGTACATCCCCGCGACCACCGTCTCGATGAGTTCCCGCTGGGTGGGGAAGAAGTGCCGCAGCGAGCCGGTGCTCACCTGGGCACGCGCAGCCACGCCCCGCACGCTCAGTCGAGCCGTGGGGTTCTCGCCGAGCATCGTCGCCGCCGCGATGAGGATCTTCGAGCGGGTCCCCGGCTCCTTCGATTCAGCGCCCATGCCCGCCTTCCGCAAACCATCGATCTATCACAGTGTGATAGCTTAGCCCCTCGTTCACTAGCACGCTGTACTAATCGAGACGAGGACCGCGACGATGGGAATCGCGAACTGGCGCAACCGCCGCGTCCGCCACGGGTCAGGAGAACCATTGCGGCGGTACCGCTGGTGGCAGATGTTCAGCCGATCGCTGCGCTCGATCACCCTGGCGTCGCCGGACGGCACGGCATCCATCTACACCGTCGACGTGCGCCACGGGGGTGACATGAGCGACGGGGAGGTCCGCGCCCGCCTCTACGTCGACGGCGCACTCCGGTCGTACGCGAAGATGCCCACCCGCTTCGCGGTGCCCGGCGGCCACATCGAGGTCGCGATCACCGGCTTCGGGCTCAAGCGCTGCCACTACGTGCGCGCAGACGGCACCGAAGAACAGCTGTCACCCGATCCGCGATCGGCCGAGGGGCGCCGCGCCCGCCTGCACCACCGGCATCCCCGGGCGAGCCGTGCGATCGGCCTCATCTCCCTCACCCTCGTTGTCGTCGGACTCTGCGTCGAGGTTCCCCAGATCATCGAGGCTCTTTCGCAGATACCGCTGATCGCCGCATCGGTGGGCACCTTCACGTCCCCCATCCAGCTCCCCCTGCACATCAATCTGCTCATCGGGCTCGCGGCCGTCGCCGGCAGCACGGAGCGGGCCCTGCGGATGCGATCGAGCTGGATCGATGAACTCGCCAGTTGAGACCCCACGAAAGGAAACACCATGAGGAACCGCTCGCCGATCCGCAGCCGACGGAGGAACGATCATCGACGGCGATGGGTGGCACCGGTCGCCGCTGTCACCGCGGTCGCATCGCTGCTGCTGGCCGGCTGCACCGCCGCGACGCAGGTCGACCGGGACGCCGCGCCGGAATCGGAAGCCGTGCAGGACTCGGACCTCGAGCGGTACAGGGGGCAGGAGCTCGACTTCGGTGCCTGTGACCCCGCGCTCGTGAGGTCGCAACCCGCCGTCCCTCAGGTCATCGATGCGGCGGAGAGCGCCGAGTGCGCGATGCTCACGGTGCCCCTGGATTACGGGGACCCCGCGGGTGAGACCATCGAGTTGGCGGTGGCCCGCATCGCAGCCACCGGCGAGGACCGCATCGGCTCGGTCGTGCTGAATCCCGGCGGACCAGGCGCGGCGGCGACGACGTTCGCCCCTCTGGTGGCCGCCCTGTGGTCGGGCGGGCCCCTCACCGACCGCTTCGACATCGTGGGCTTCGACACCCGGGGGGTCGGCCTCAGCCGCCCCGCCGTCGATTGCTACACCGACGACGAGCGAGACGCCGACGCTCCCCTCGCGGCACTCGGAGAGTGGACGGACGATTCCGCCCGCGAGATCGTCGAGAAGTGCGCCGATGGCACGGGCCGAGGCGACGTGCTCGCGCACCTCGGAACCCGCGATACCGCTCGCGACATGGACATCCTCCGAGCCGCGCTCGGCGACGAGAAGCTCACCTTCGCGGGTGTGAGCTACGGCACGCGCCTCGGAGCGGTCTATGCCGAGATGTTCCCGCAGAACGTCCGCGCCCTCGTCCTCGACGGCGCGGTCGACCCGCTCAAGAACACCCGGGAGCGTCGGATCCACCTCAGCGAGGGGCTGCAGGCGTCCTTCCAGCGCTTCGCCGACTTCTGTGCGGCCCAGGCCGATTGCCCTCTGGGCGCCGATCCCGCACGGGCGACGAGCGAGGCGCAGCGGCTCCTGCGGCCGCTTGTCGATGAACCGCTGATCGCCGCCGACGGCCGCGAGGTCGGCTTCCTCGCCGCCGGCGAAGGCATCGTCGCCGGGCTGTACTCCGAGGCGAGTTGGCCCGCGATCGCGGCAGGGCTGGCGGAGCTGAAGGCAGGTCGGCCGGATGCCCTGCTCGCGCTGCGCGACGGGTCATACGGCCGCTCCGAGAGCGGCGAGTACACGAACTCGTACGAGGCGCTCTTCGCGATCAACTGCCTGGACGAACAACGCTTCACCGCCGAGGAGATGGCGAGGCTCGGCGAAGACCTCAACGATGCCGTGCCGTTCCTCGACCCGGGGACCGGTCCCCCCACCCAGGACGGCTGCGAGTACTGGCCGTCCGAACCGACACTCGGCTACCCCTACGCGACGGACATCGACGGGCTTCCCGAGGTGCTCGTGGTGTCGGCCACGGGAGATCCGGTGACCCCTCACGACGGAGGCATCAGCCTCGCCGACACCCTCGGCGCACGACTGCTCACCGTCGACGGCAACCAGCACGGCACCATCGTCTCCCGCAACGAGTGCATCGACGAGATCGTCGCCGACTACCTCGTCGACCTCGAACTCCCCGAGGACGGAGCGCGCTGCGCGCTGTGATCTCCTCCCTGGCGACGCCTGGTCCCTCGCCTGCTGCTCGCGCACGGCGAGGGACACGGGCACACCTCTCACTTGCTGTCGATGTGACCGATCGGATGGCCGCCCTCCGTGAACGCGGCGCGAGCAGCGGGCCAGCTGGTGTCGTCGACGTGCAGAGCGGTCCGCAGGTAGGCGGTGCTCATCCGCTGGATGACGGCGACCCGCTCGGGGTGCTCGTCGGTGGTCTCGGCGACGTCGTACCCCACGATGCCGCCGAGGGAGTGCTCGGCACCGTGGAGCGTGAGGAGATCCGTCGCACCGGGGCTGTGCGTATAGGCATCGGTGAACCAGTCCGGTCCGCGGCTGGACATCGCGGACTGGTCGTGGTCTCCGGCGACGACGAGGGTCGGCGTGCGAAGCTCCGCGAAGGACGGACGCATGAAGGGGAAGTTCGTCCGTGCGAAAGGGTGAAGGTGGTCGCCGCCGACACCGGTCGCCGCGAACAGGATGCCTGCGGTGACGCGTCCGTCGGACATGTCGTCGCCGACCGTGCCCGAGTCGTCGAGGATCCGCGCCCCGAGCACGGACTGCGCGGTCTGTCCGCCCCAGGAATGACCGGTCGCGGCGACGCGCGTGCGATCGATGCGGCCGGAGAGACCGGGAACGGCGGCCTCGATGGTGTCGAGCTGGTCGAGGATGCGAGTGAGATCCGTGATCCGTTCGGTCCAGATCGTGGGGAACACCGGGTGCTCGAACCCGAACCCGTTGCGGCGCGAGTCCAGATGCGTCGGCTGGATCACGACGAACCCGCGGGAGGCCCAGAACGCGGTGAGCGGCGCATACCCATCGAGGTTCCAGCCGTTGCCGTGGGAGAACAGCACGACGGGAAGGTTCGATCCCGTCGCGGGAGCGGACACCCGCACGTCGAGGGGAACCGCTCGGCCGGGCGCGGACACCGCCACGGGAGCGACGGAGACGACCCCGCGTCCGGCACCGATGATGCCGTCCAGCGTGTCGACGATGGATGAGGTCACGGCGAGTTCCTTTCCGAGGGGTGCAGCGCTCTGCGATAGTGGATATCGGAGCGCTGTTCCGCAACATTACGGAACAATGCTCCGTAATGCAAGTGAGCGCCGTCGAGGGAACCGGAGCAGGACATGAGCGAGGTCGAGAGCGAGCCGTCGCACGATGCGCGGCCGCAGCGAGCGGGTCGCCCGCGCCGGAGCGAGCAGGCTCTGCTCGAGGCGGCGGCAGCAGTGTTCGTGACGTCCGGGGTCGATGCTCCGGTCCGAGAGATCGCAGCGAAGGCGGGAGTCGGCGTCGGGACGATCTATCGTCACTTTCCGACGCGTTCCGAGCTGGTGGTCGCGGTGTACCGGCACCAGGTCGAAGCGTGCGCCGACGCCGGTCCCCGCCTTCTTGCGGAGAGCGCGACCCCCGAAGCTGCCTTGCGTGCGTGGGTCGCCCTGTTCGTGGAGTTCCTGGTCACCAAGCATGGCCTGCCCGGCGCACTGCAGGGCGACAGCGCCGGATCCGACGCCCTGCACACCTACTTCGTCGACCGTCTCGTCCCGGTGTGCGCCTCGCTCCTGGAGGCAGCGCGCGGGTCCGCGGAGGCGACGCCCGCGATCGATGCGTACACCGTGCTCCGAGGCATCGGGAACCTCTGCATCGGCGCGACCGGCGACGCGCGGTACCGGGCTGCCGACCTGGTGCAACTGCTCATCTCCGGCGTGCTCGCACCCGAAGCTCGCTGACCCCCTCGTCGAGCCGGCGTCAGCCCGCGCGCAGCGGCGAGCGCCGGGCCGAGGGACGCGACGCCTCCGGCACCAGGATCGCCAGCACGCGCACGAGCGTCGTCAGCCACAGCAGCCCCAGCCCGACCACGATCGCCTCGAGCGCCGTGACCGCGTACAGCCCGAACGGCAGCCACAGCACGACCGCCACCACCACGAGCACGCCCACCGCGATCGACGTCGCCACGAGCGCCGTCGGTCGCCCCGGTACCGCGACCGTGGTCAGTGCCGCGGCGGCCAGGAACAGCACGAGCGCCGCGAAGGCCGCGATGTCGTGCGGCAGGGGTGCCCGGTACAGGGGCAGCAGCCCCACGGCGGCGAGCGCCGCACCCGCGGCCGCCCACAGGCCCACGATCACGGCGATGCGCGGCAGGGCGTCGTCGCCCCGCAGGCGGTGCAGGTCACGGCCGATGTACGCGCCGACCGTGGCGACGAGCAGCCCGGCGACCACGAGCGTGCCGTTGAACGCCCACCCCACGCCGAGCTGCGAGAAGTTCTCCTCCCACCACCGCGGGTCGACCGCCGTCACCATCGCGAACAGCGTGCCGATCACCAGGAAGCCGAACAGGAGCCCGGCGAGGTCGGCCGTGCGCAGCCCGACCCCGGCCCCGAACGCGAACCGGCCACCCACGGCCGCCGCGACCCCGGCGAGCAGACCGCCGCCCACCGCCCCGAGCTCGAGCCCGCGCAGCCCGACGGCCAGCACCTCCGCTGTGAGCAGCACGCCCATCACGGTCACGGCGCCGAACGCGAGCGTGAGTGCGCCTGCCGAGAGGTGCGACACGATCACCTGCCAGCGCGGCATCCCGGTGGTCTCGCCGCGACGGTGCCGCAGTGTGCTCACCGCGAAGGCCCCCGCGGCGATCACCCCGGCGACCACGGCGACCGGCATCGCCAGCCCCGTCTCGCCGGTCAGCGGCCTCGACGCCCCGCGCAGCACGACGAGTCCCGCGCCGACGCCGAGCACGAAGCACACGGCGGTCGCCGCGACCGCTGCAGCCTCGGCGCGCAGCCTCCGGTCCCTCTCCATGCGCTCATGCAAGCACGGGGCGCCGACGTGCGCACCCCCGACTCCGCGCACGGCGGACACGCGACGAGGCCCGGAACCCCGCGTGCTGCGGTGCTCCGGGCCTCGTCGATCTCCGATCGCGCGCCCTCCGGTCGCCCGCGGATCAGGCGTCGACGTCGCCGCGCCAGGCGCCCGTCTCGACGCCGCGCCCCTCGATGAACTCCTTGAAGTTCTTGAGGTCCTTCTTCACGGCGTGCGAGCCGGCGCCGACGAGCGCGCCCACCTTCTCCAGCAGCCCCTCCGGCTCCCAGTCGAGCTGCACCGTGACGCGGGTCGACGTGTCGTCGAGCTTGTGGAAGGTCACCACGCCCGCGTGCTCGGTCTCGCCGCCGACGCTGTTCCAGGCGACGCGCTCATCCGGGTGCTGCTCGGTGATCTCGGCGTCGAACTCGCGCTCCGCTCCACCCACGTTCACCTTCCAGTGCGTGTGGGTGTCGTCGGTCTGCGTGATGGACACGACCTCGTCGAGGAACTTCGGGAAGCTCTCGAACTGCGTCCACTGGTTGTATGCCGTGCGGACGGGAACGTCGACGTCGATGGTCTCGATGATCTGCACCATGGGATGCTCCTCTGCTGTTCGTCGTTCGTGTGCTTCCATTCAGGCGTCGCGAGCCGGTATCGGCCACGGGGTTGACATCGCGGCGCCGATCGACGACGGTCCTCAGCTCGACGTCATCCGGCCGAAGGTCGCGTCGATGTCGGCCATCTCCATCTCGGCGGTGGCCTGGATGAGCGCCTGCAGCTCCGCGTCCGCACCCGGCGCGAACTCCTCGGGGCGCTCCGGCGCGATGACCGACGGCACGCCCTCCGGTGCCTGCTGGTCGGCGATCAGCTCGGTGCCGTCGCCCGACGGCGACATCCCCTGGAAGATGCGCCCTGCCTCGGAGCGGTCGTCCAGGTCGAACGAGTACTGCTTGCTCTGCAGACCGAGGTCGAGCAGCCGCTTCACCTCGGGGAAGCTCTCGGCGTTCGTCTTGGGGATCGGCAGGCTCGTGCGCCAGTTCACCCCCAGGGTCTCGAGCGCCTTCGCATAGGCGTTCTCGTGCGCCTGGTCGCGCACGATGAGGTACGAGATCGTGGAGCGCGCCGTCTTGTTCGCCGTCATCTCGTACAGACGGCACTTCTGCAGCCTGCCCGTCGACTCGAGCATGAGGTTGTAGAGCAGGTCGAGCACGAGGTTGCCGGAGTTGTACACGTAGCTGCCCATCCACGGGTTCCCCGCCGCGTCCACCGGCAGGGCGCCCTGCGCGCCGACCAGGTAGTGGTGGATGTTGCTGTGGTCGAGCGCGATCTCGAGCGGCACCGCGCCGCCGGCTCCCGGTGCGTCCACCGGGGCGTCCTTCTTGCCCTGATACGCCGGAGAGCCGTCGAGCAGCCGGGAGATGGTCGTGCCGATCAGCTCGACGTGGCTGATCTCCTCGGTGCCGATGCCCTGGATGAGGTCGCGATACGGCTTGCCCGCTGGACCACGGAAGTTGATGCTCTGGAACAGGTACTGCATCATCGTGCGCATCTCGCCGAACTGGCCGCCCAGACCCTCCTGCAGCGCGTTGGCCGCCGCGGGGTCCGGTTCGTCGACCTCGATGTCGTTGATGAGCTGCTGCAGGTGGAAGTACATGTCGGCCTCCTCGCCGGGTCGCTTGTCGCTGGGGTGGCCCACTCTCCGCCTGGCCGGCGGATCGGTCACCCCGATGGACGGGTCCGCAGTCGGCGCGTATCATCCCGCGCCCGCGGGCGCACTAGCGTGGAGGCCATGCGCATCCCCGCCGCGATCCGCGCCTCCCAGCGGTCACCGCTGCTGCAGGTCGTGAAGTCGGCCGCGGCCACGATCGCGGCCTGGCTGATCGCGGGCTGGGCCTTCCCGGGGCAGCTGCCCGTGTTCGCGGCGATCGCGGCCCTGCTGGTGGTGCAGCCGAGCGTCAACCAGTCGCTGTCCAAGGCGCTGGAGCGCAGCATCGGCGTGATCGTGGGGGTGGTGATCGCCGTCGCGCTGGGGCTCCTCCTCGGCTCACCGAGCTGGATCGTGCTGCTCGCGATCGTGGTGGCGATGCTCGTCGCCTGGATCTTCCGGGCCTCGCCGGGCACCGGCAACCAGGTCGCGATCTCGGCGATGCTCGTGCTGGCCCTGGGGTCGTCGAGCCCGGAGTATGCGATCGCCCGCATCGCCGAGACGCTGATCGGCGTGGTGATCGGCATCGTGGTGAACGCCCTGATCGTGCCGCCCGTGCTCGTCGAGCCGGCACGGCGCGATGTCGGGCTCCTCGGACGCGAGCTCGCGGCGAGCCTGGACCGCCTCGCCGATGCGCTGCCCGAGCCGCAGACCCCCGCGCGGCTGCAGGAGCTGATGCTGGAGGTGCGACTGCTCCGACCGATGAAGGACGCCGCCGAGGCCGCGATCGCCGCCGGGGAGGAGTCGCTCACCCTCAACCCGCGCCGCTCGACGCACCGAGCCGACCTGGCGGAACTGCGGCAGCTGCTCGACCGCCTGTCCCCCATCGTCACGCAGACCATCGGGATGACCCGCGCCTACTTCGACCACTACGACGACCGCCTCGGCGAGGAGCCGGCGGTGGCCGCGATCGCGGAGCAGCTGCGCCGGGCCGGGCACGACGTGCGGCTCGCAGTGCAGTCGTCCGCCCCGGCGCCCGAGCCCGAGGCGCTGACCTCGGCGATCCCGGCCCTCACGGCGCCGCTGGTGGTCCGTCCGCCGTCGTCGCAGCACTGGATCCTCGTCGGGTCGCTCATGGAGGACCTGCGGCGGATCCGCGGGGAGCTGCTCGACGAGGAGTGACCGCGCGTACCCTGTGAGCATGGCCGGTATGACCGTGGACGCCGCCGTGGCCGAGCTCGCGGCGCTCGAAGATCCGAAGCAGCGCGCGGCGAACGAGAAGCGCGGCGACGACCACGGCATCAACCTCAGCCGGATGCGCGCCCTGGCCAAGCGGATCGGGACCGACCAGGCGCTCGCGACCGCGCTGTGGGCGACCGGCGACACCGCCGCCCGGCTCTTGGCGATCCTGATCTGCCGGCCGCGGGACTTCACCGCCGACGAGCTGGACGCCCTGCTGCGCGACA
The DNA here is from genome assembly GCF_004794375.1 of Microbacterium sp. K35. NCBI lineage: Bacteria > Bacillati > Actinomycetota > Actinomycetes > Micrococcales > Microbacteriaceae > Microbacterium > Microbacterium sp. K35. Next base: position 11,924 of record NZ_SSDM01000299.1, read on the forward strand.
CACGTCCACCCAAGGTCAACGACTGGTTCGTGAACTACGTCGTGAAGAAGTCGCCGCTCACGGAGGAGCTCCGCACCCGCTGGTTCGACGACCCGGATCCCACCGTGGCCGCGGCCGCCTGGTCGCTCACGACCGTGCGCGTTGCGAAAGACCCCGACGGGCTCGATCTCGACGCGCTGCTCGACCGCATCGAGCGCGACCTCGCCGACGCGCCGCCGCGCTTGCAGTGGGCGATGAACGAGACGCTCGCGACGATCGGCATCTTCCACCGGGAGCACCGCGCCAGGGCCATCGACATCGGCGAGCGCCTGCGGGTGCTGGCGGACTACCCCACCGCTCCCGGCTGCACCTCGCCGTTCGCCCCGCTGTGGATCGCCGAGATCGTGCGGCGCCGCGAGGGCTGACGCTCAGGCGCGGCGTGGCGGGACCCGGTTCGCGCAGTGGCGGGTAACGTTATACACTTTTCTGATCGCGTGCACTCTGGGGGTGACCGCACTGGGCGGTCTCTGGTGCGCGCGGTGAAAACCACACACTGGGGAGAACCATGGCCACGCAGGATGAGCTGAACCAGCTGATCGACGACATCGCCCACGACATCAACGGCTTCATCGGCGCGTCGATCGTCGACCTGGAGTCGGGGCTGCCGATCACGTCGAGCTCGACCCGACCGGACTTCGATCTCGATGTCGCGAGCGCCTTCAACGCCGAGATCGTGAAGAACAAGAACCGCACCATCCAGGCGCTCGGCCTCGACGCCCACCTGGAGGACATGCTGCTCACGCTCGACACGCAGCTGCACCTCCTCAAGCTCATCGACGGCGGCATGTTCCTGTACATCGCGGCCGATCGGCAGGCGACGAACCTGGCGATGCTGCGCTCGTCCGTCAACCGCCACGTCGCGGCGCTCCAGGCTTGACCGAGGAGGCCGTCGGGAGCGGCCTCGGAAGCTCGCGGCCGCTCAGGGCGCGCTCCTCGGAGAAGCCGCTGAGGCGCTCTCGTTGGCGACGAGCAGACATGCCGACCCGATATCGCATGATCTTCGCGGGGCCCGTCGGCGCCGGCAAGACCACCGCGGTGCGCGCTCTGAGCGACGTGCCGCCGGTCGACACCGACGTGCCGATGAGCGCCACCGCGGCCCAGGGCGAGGACAAGACGACGACCACGGTCGGGCTCGACTTCGGCACGTGGCGGCCGACACCCGAGGTCTCTGTCGCGCTCATCGGCGTACCGGGGCAGCGCCGGTTCGCCGCAGCACGACCGAACGTGTCGCTGCCCGGCACCCGCATCCTGCTCTGGGTGCGGGGCGATCAGCCCACCATGACCTCCGACACGGCGGAGTGGTTGCGACTGTTCCCCGCCGAGCTGCATCGGCTGATCATCGTCGTCAGCCACAGCGACCACCGATCGATCGGCTCGATCCGTCGGGCTCTCGCCGACGTGCTGCAGCAGTACGCGGTGCCACCCTCGCGCGTGCTCGCGGCCGACGCCCGCGACCGCGACAGCGTGATGCGCGTCGCCAGCGCTGCGCTCGACCTTCCGGAGGAGAACTGATGAGACCACACGGTGACGCGGAGGCCGCTCCGCACGACCCGTCGCGCATGCACCCCGACATCGCCGGCAACTGGGCGCTCTGGTCGGGCATCGTGAACCAGTCCGCCATCACCCGGCTGGAGCAGCTGAAGAGCCGCTTCCCCGAGCTGACCTCGGCCGTTCTCGGCACCGCCGACGGCCTGCACATCGCGTCGATCGGACTCGACCCGCAGTCGGGCGAGCACCTCGCGGCCATGAACGGTTCGCTGTTCGGCGTGGCCCGCGCCGAGGCGGAGATCATCTCGGGCGGTACCGAACCCACGCTGTCCGCGATCGTGTCGCTGTCGGTGGAAGACAGCCAGATGGCGCTGCTGAGCTTCATCCTCGCGCCGTACGGGCAGCTGCTGCTGTCGGTGTCGGCCGCGGAATCGCAGCTCGGCGCGGTCATCGTGCACGCGCGGTCCACGGCCTACGAGCTGCTGACCGCACTGGGCGTGACGGGAACGGGAGTCTGATGCAGATGCGATGATCGAGGGACCATGACTTCCCCGCCGCGGCTCGAGCCCGCCACCGTTCCCGACGCGGCCGATCCGGACGCCGTGTACCTGACGTTCGTGGAGTGGGTGGAGTCGACGGGCATCCGGCTCTACCCCGCCCAGGACGAGGCGCTCATCGAGATCGTCTCGGGGAACAACCTGATCCTCTCGACGCCCACCGGAACCGGCAAGTCGCTTGTTGCGGTGGGGGCGCACTTCGCCGCGCTCGTCGGCGACCGTCGGAGCTTCTACACGGCGCCGATCAAGGCGCTCGTGAGCGAGAAGTTCTTCGCCCTGGTCGACGTCTTCGGCGCCGAGAACGTCGGCATGATCACGGGTGACTCCTCGGTCAACGCGGACGCTCCCATCATCTGCTGCACCGCCGAGATCCTCGCCAACCTCGCCCTGCGGCACGGCAGCGACGCCGACGTGGGGCTGGTCGTGATGGATGAGTTCCACTTCTACGCCGACCCGGAGCGCGGGTGGGCGTGGCAGGTGCCGTTGCTGGAGCTGCCGCAGGCGCAGTTCGTGCTCATGTCGGCGACCCTCGGCGACGTGACCGCGCTCGCTGCCGACCTGACCCGGCGCACGGGCAGGGAGACCGCGACGGTCACGGGTGTCGAGCGCCCGGTGCCGCTGCACTTCTTCTACGAGACGACGCCCATCCACGAGACGATCGACGACCTGCTCGCCACCGGGCAGGCGCCGGTCTACATCGTGCACTTCTCGCAGTCGGCGGCCATGGAGCGCGCCCAGGCGCTGTCGAGCACGAAGGTCGCGTCGCGCGAGCAGCGCGACGAGATCGCGGCCCTGATCGCCGAGTTCCGCTTCACCACGGCGTTCGGCAAGACGCTGTCGCGGTTCCTGCGCGCCGGCATCGGCGTGCATCACGCGGGCATGCTCCCGAAGTACCGCCGCCTGGTCGAGCAGCTCGCCCAGCGCGGACTGCTGCGGGTGATCTGCGGCACCGACACGCTGGGGGTCGGCATCAACGTGCCCATCCGCACGGTGCTGCTGACGGCGCTGACGAAGTTCGACGGCACGCGGATGCGGCAGCTCAACGCGCGCGAGTTCCACCAGATCGCCGGGCGGGCGGGGCGGGCGGGTTTCGACACCGCGGGCACCGTCGTGGCCCAGGCCCCGGAGCACGAGACCGAGAACCTCGCCGCGATCCGCAAGGCCGGAGACGACCCGAAGAAGAAGCGGAAGATCATCCGCAAGAAGGCACCCGACGGGTTCGTGTCGTGGGGCGAGCCGTCGTTCCGCAAGCTCATCGACGCGACACCCGAGACGCTGACCTCGCACATGCAGATCACCAGCGCCATGATGCTCAACGTGATCGCGCGCGGCGGCGACGTGTTCGCCCACATGCGCCGCCTGGTCTACGACAACCACGAGACCCGCGTCCGACAGCGGGAGCTGGCGCTCCGGGCGATCGGCATCTTCCGCACGCTGCGGGAGTCGGGAGTCGTGCAGCGCACCGCCGACGGCGACATCCGCCTCACCGTCGACCTGCCGCCGAACTTCGCCCTCAACCAGCCCCTGTCGCCGTTCGCCCTCGCTGCGTTCGACCTGCTCGACCCCGACCCGTCCGCGGGGACCGGCACGGGCTCGTACGCGCTCGACATGATCTCGATCGTGGAGTCGACGCTCGACGACCCGCGCGCCGTGCTCAGCCAGCAGGAGTTCCTCGCCCGCGGCGAGGCGGTCGCGGCGATGAAGGCGGAGGGGATCGAGTACGACGAGCGGATGGAGCTGCTGGAGCAGATCACCTACCCGCGCCCGCTCGACGAGCTGCTGGACGCCGCGTTCGAGACGTTCAGCGCCGCGCAGCCGTGGGTCCGCGACTTCTCCCTCCGCCCCAAGTCGGTCGTGCGCGACATGTACGAGCGGGCCATGTCGTTCGGGGAATACGTCGCGTTCTACAAGATCGCCCGGTCGGAGGGCGTGGTGCTGCGCTACCTGTCCGACGCCTACCGCGCGGCATCGCAGACGATCCCCGAGGAGCGCAAGGACGAGGACCTCCGCGACCTCATCGCGTGGCTGGGCGAGCTCGTGCGCCAGATCGACTCCAGCCTGCTCGACGAGTGGACCGAGCTCGCGACGGGCACCGACAACGGCCGCTTCGACCCGCACGCGCCGGACGAGCCGATCGTGCCGCCCGCCCCGAAGCGCCTCACCGCCAACACCCGGGCGTTCCGCATCCTGGTGCGCAACGAGCTGTTCCGTCGCGTGCAGCTGGCCGCACGGGAGGACGTGGCTGCGCTCGCCGAGCTCGACCCCGGCTTCGGCGCCGACGCCTGGTCGGACGCGCTCGACGGCTACTTCGCCGAGCACGACGAGATCCTGACCGGCGCCGACGCCCGCAGCTCCCGGCTGCTGCTGCTCACCGAGGGCCCGACGGCCTGGACCGCGCGGCAGATCCTCGACGACCCCGCGGGCGACCACGACTGGGGCATCAGCGCCACGATCGACCTCGCCGCCTCAGACGAGGCCGGCGAGGCGGTCGTCACCGTGACCGCGGTCGACCGGCTCTGAGCCGGCGCGGGACCGACGGGCGTCAGGCCTGCATCACCGCGAGCACGTTGCCCGCCGGGTCGCGGAACCACGCGATGTCGGGCCCGCGTCCGTCGCCGCGCACGATCCCGCGGTCGTCCGAGGGGAACACGTCGTCGGGGTAGATCTTCGTCTCGACCCCCTTGGCGCGCAGCTCGTCGACCGCGGCATCCACATCAGCCACCGGGAAGTTCAGGATCGTGAAGCTCGCCGGCTCGTGGTTCGGTTTGTCGTACACGAGGATGCTGCCGCCGCTGGCGAGCCGCAGCTCGAGGAAGCCCATCGCATTCCGGGCGACCTCGAGCCCGAGGGTCTCGCCGTAGAACCGTTGCGCCGCGTCGAGGTCGTCGACACTGAAACCGCTGAACGCATCCTGCACCGTGAACGCCGTCATGTTCCCAGGATCCGCCGTCGCAGGACCCCTGTCGACCCCCTTCACGACGCAGCCCGCACCAGTCGCGTCACGAGATCGACGTGACCGAATCCCGTTCGACGATGCGGATGTGCGAGCCGAGCGTGACATCGCGCGGCGGCCCCCCGCGCAACTGCTGCACCAGCTCGTCGACCGCAGCGGTTCCGAGCTCTTGCAGTGGGAGTTCCAGGGTCGTCAGCGCCGGCGTCAGGTACGCCGCCATCGGCAGGTCGTCGTACGACAGCAGAGACACCTCGTGCGGAACCCGGCGCCCCAGGACCTGCAGGGATTTCAGGGCTCCGATCGACTGCGGCAGCGTGCCGGCGTAGATCGCGGTGATGTCGGGCCGCTCGCGCAGGATCTCCTCGACGGCGGCGTACCCGCCCGCCTCCGAGAAGTCGGCGTGGACCACGTGCGGTATCGGCGCATGCGACCGAGCGGCGGCCTCCAGGAACCCCCGTTCCCTGTCCCGTGCCGGGCTCAGCCCGCCGGGGCCCGAGATGTGCGCGACCGCGCGGTGGCCCAGGCCATGCAGGTACTCGTACGCGACCCGGCTCGCGAGTTCCAGGTCCACGGTGACATTGCGTCCGGAGTCCGGCACGGTGCGGTTGACGAACACGTGGGGGATCGCAGCGAGGCGGCCCGACTCGATGAGCGGGTGATCCTGTCGGGCACTCGCGATGAGCAGGCCATCCACGCGACCGGCGTCCACCAGGTCGGTGAAGTCGGCCCGCGCATCGGTCTCCTCATTGTCCTCGGCCAACAGCACCACGTAGCCGAGATCGTGCGCGCGCTGATAGGCGCCGCGGGCGATGCGGGCGTAGACGGGGTTCGTCAGGTCAGGGATCAGCAGCGACAGCGCACCGGTGGTCGATGCGGCGAGCGCTCGCGCCCCGGCGTGCGGAGAGTACTGCAGGCGCTCGGCAGCGTCGAGCACGCGCGCGCGGGTGCTGGGCCGCACATTCAGCGTCTCGTCACGGCTGAGGATCCGGGAGGCGACGGATTTGGTCACGCCGGCGAGTTCGGCGACGTCGATCAGACGGACTCGCCCGCGAGCTGGGGGTGAATCGGGCACGCGTCATCTTCTCATGCGGGCTGTGCCGGGCCCGGGGTCCCCGAACCCGGCACAGCGGTCTTGCGTCAGCTCGCCGGCGATCAGGCGTCGCGGCTGTAGTCGACGTACACGGTCTTGCGCTGGGTGTAGCGCTCGAAGCCGTGATGCCCGTCATCGCCGCCGAGACCCGACATCTTCCACCCCGTGTGGAAGCCCGACACCTCTTCCGGGCCCACCCGGTTGATGTACACCTCGCCGAACGCGAGTGCGTCCGTTGCGCGCAGGGCCGTGCGGATGTCGGTCGTGTAGACGTAGGCGGTGAGACCGTACGGGGTGGAGTTGGCGAAGTCGAAGACCTCGTCCTCGTCGTCGAACGGCACGATCGGCAGCACCGGCCCGAACACCTCCTGCTGCACGATGTCCATCTCGTTCGTCACACCCGTCAAGACCGTCGGGGCGTACCAGAACCCCGGATTCCCTTCGGACCCCGACGGCCGCCCGCCGCCGATCTCGACCTTCGCACCGGCCGCCACCGCCGCCGCCACCATGTCGTCGACCTTCGCCCATTCCTCCGCCGACACCTTCGGGCCCATCTGCGAGTCCTCATCGAGCGGATCCCCCACCCGCAGGCCGCGGACCTTCTCGACGAGCCGAGCGACGAACTCGTCGAACACCGACCGGTGCACGTACGTGCGCTCGTTGCAGGTGCACACCTGACCGCAGTTCATGAACCGCGCCTCGAATGCGTCCTGCACGGCGCGTGGAAGGTCGGCGTCGCCGAACACGATGAAGGGGGCCTTGCCTCCCAGCTCGAGCGACACCGGGATGACCTTCTTCGCCGCGCGCTCGAGGATCTCGACCCCCGCCCTCGTGGACCCGGTGACCGTGATCATCGACGTGTCCGGGTGGTCGATCAGCGCCGTCCCCACGACGCTGCCGCGCCCCGTGAGCACGCTGAGGAGCCCGTCGGGAACGCCCGCGTCCTGACAGATCCGCGCGAGGGCGAGGGACGAGAGCGGAGTGACATCGCTCGGCTTGACGATGATGGCGTTGCCGGTCATCAGCGCGGGAGCCACCTTGCGAGCGAAGATCGCTGCCGGGAAGTTCCACGGGATGATCGCCACGACCACACCCAACGGCTCCTCGCGGATGATCAGCTGACGCTCCGCACTCGACGGCGTGACGACCTCGCCCTCCGTGCGGTACTTCTGGCTCATCGCAAAGTCGAAGAACGCCCGCACGCCCTGGATCTCTCCGCGCGCCTCGGTGATGGTCTTGCCCTGCTCGGCGACGACCAGCTGCGCCAGCTCTTCCGCGTTCTCCTCGACGCGTCGGATGATCTCGGCCAGGACGGCCGCGCGCGCGGTCGCCGGACGACGCGCCCAGTCGCGCTGCGCACGCACCGCGGCCGCGACCGCGGCATCGACGTGCGAGGCGTCGGCGGCGGGGACCTCGGCGAACACAGCACCGGTGGCGGGGTTGACGACCGGACGGGTGTCTTCTGCGTCGCGCCAGGCACCGCCGACCAGCATGCGCGGCGTGGTGCCGAGTAGGGTTCCTTCGCCCAGGAGCGGGCGGGGAGTGATGGTGGACATGCGAGCTCCTCGAATCGAGACGATCAGTTGAAGTAGGTTCCGCCCTCGACGTTGAACGTCTGGCCGGTGATGTAGTCGGAGCCGGATCCTGCGAGGAACACCGCCATCGGCACGATGTCCGACGGCACGGAGGTGCGCCCGAGGGGGATGGTCTCACCGATGCCCTTGAACGTCTCGCCCTCGGCCTTGCCCGTGATCGCGCCGAACTGCTTGTCGACCTCCTTCCAGTAGGGAGTGTCGACGACACCGGGGGCGATCGCGTTCACATTCACGCCGTACGGCGCAAGGGCGAGCGCGACCGACTGCGTGACCGAGATCACCGTCGCCTTCGAGGCGCAGTATGCGGTGACCAGGGCCTCACCGCGGCGACCCGCGACCGAGGCCATGTTGATGATCTTGCCGCTGCGCTGACGACGCATCGGTTCTGCCGCCGCCTGGGTGAGGAAGAACAGCCCCTTCACATTCACGGCGAAGATCCGGTCCCACTCCTCGGGCGTGGTGTCCCACACCGCCTTGATCAGGCCGATGCCGGCGTTGTTGACGAGCACGTCGAGGCGGCCGTGCTCCTCGACGACGTCGGCCACGAGCTGTGCGGACGCGGCAGGATCGGCCACGTTCAGAACTCGAGCGGAGGCACGTCCTCCGCTGGCCTCGATCTCGCGGACGACGGTCTCCGCGCCCTCCAGGTTGAGGTCGGCGATGACGACGTGGGCGCCTTCGGCGGCGTAACCGAGCGCCATGGCACGGCCCATACCCGAGGCGGCGCCGGTGATGAGTGCGATCTTGCTGTCGAGAGTCGACATGTGGGTTCCCTTTCTCGAAGGAGTGGTGGTGGTCAGTGTTCTCGTCGCCGGCTGAGGAGCGTCTGCACGATCATCGCCAGGACGAGGAACACGCCGGTGAACAGGTCCTGCACATAGGCGTTGAGCGAACCGAGCTGGTTGATGAGGTTGTCGATCATCGCGATGAGGAGCACGCCCGAGAGCGCGCCCAGCATGGTTCCGACCCCGCCGGTGAGCAGCACTCCGCCGATCACCGCCGCGGCGATGGACTTCAGCTCGTACGTCGACCCCAAGCTGGCGACGCCGGACGAGAGCCGCGAGGCCAGCAGCGCGCCAGCGAGCCCGGCCAGTGCACCGCTGATCGTGTACACCTGCACCTTCACGCGCGTCACGTTGACGCCCATCATCCGCGCAGCTTCCTCGTTGCCACCCAGGGCGAACATCCGCGACCCGAACGGGGTGCGGTTGAGAACCACGGCAGCGACCACGAACGCCAGCAGCAGGATCCAGACGAGGTTGGGCAGGCCCAGGGTGCTGCCGTTGGCGATCGACGTGAAGACGCCGGAATCGATCACGATGCTCGAATTCGCGAGGGCCACCGCGATGCCGTTCACCGCCAACAGTGCCGAGAGGGTGATGATGAAGGGCGCCATGCGGGCCTTGCCGACGAGGATGCCGTTGACGAGGCCCAGCACGGTTCCGGCGACGATGGGCGCGAGCAGAGCCGCCACCCACCCGGCCGGTGCCGCCAGCGCGGCGAGCACCGTGCCGAGGCCGATCATCGAACCCACCGAGAGGTCGATCCCGCCGGTGATGAGCACGAAGCTCTGCCCGATGGTGATCAGCCCGATGAAGCAGGCAGCGGTGACGATGTTTGCGGCGTTGTCGATCGTGCCGAACGACGGTGACACGAACGTCGCCACGATGCCGACCGCGACCAGCACGCCCACGATCCCGTAGCGCTGCATGCCGGATGCCCATCGCCCCGGGCCGTGCGACGACGCGCTCGTCCGTCGCGAGGGATCCTGCGCCAGGGCCGTCATCGTGCGTCCTTCCCAGCACGCTGCAGGAAGAGGGCGACCACGATGAGGACCGCCTTCAGTACCTGCGCGTACGCGAAATCGAGGTTGTTCATGATGAACGTGGTGTCGAGCACCTGGAGGAAGACCGCTGCGGCGACCGTGCCCCCGATGTTGATGCGACCGCCGACGAGCGGCGTGCCGCCGATCACCACGGCGGCGATCGCGGTCAGCTCCAGATGGATGCCGATGAAGCTGGGATCGGACGCCCCGATGCGCGCCGACACGAAAGCGCCGGCGAGACCGGCGAGACCGGCGCTGAGGGCGTAGATCGCGATGAGCGTGCGGTTGCGCGGCGTACCCGTGAGGTGGGCGGCCGCGCGGTTCGAGCCCGCGAAGAGCGCGTACCGTCCGAACGTCGTCTTCTTGACCAGCAGCCACATCGCCGCCGCCACGACGACCGCGATCAGTGCGACGGCAGGGATGCCGAACAGCACGGCATTGCCCAGCCACTCGAACAGGCCGTCGCCGGGCAGCGGGCTGCGCGCCCCACCCGAGAGGGCTTGAGCGAGGCCGCGGACGGCGACCAGCAGCCCGAGGCTGGTGATGAGCGGGTTGATGCGCAGGTAGGCGATCATGGTGCCGTTGAGCACACCCAGAGCCGCTGCGACCAGAACTCCCGTCAGCAGCGCCACCACCTCGCCGTACCCGAGATACAGCGCGATCATCGCGGACGACAGCGACATCACCGACCCGACCGACAGGTCGATCCCCCCGGTTCCGATAGCGAGTGTCTGGCCGACCGCGATCAGCACGATCGGAGCGACGGCGAACAGCACGTTCTGCAGGGTGGCGACGGTCGCGAAGCCGGAGGTGGCCACCAGGTTGTAGACGATGAGCACCACCAGCGCGATGTAGACGGTCGAGGTGCGCGCGAAGTGCGCGAGCTTCTCCCGGGGTGTGCGCTCGGGGATCACCACCGACGTGGTCGTGGTCGTAACGCTCACGGGTTCCCTCCCGTCGTCGTCAGAGAGCCGGCAGAGGCGGCCGAGAGCAGACCGACGACATCGGCCGGATCGACGGCGAGCGGATCGAGCTCGCCCACCACCGCTCCCTCGCTCAGCACGACGAGCCGGTCGCACAGGGCGAGCAGCTCCTCCGTCTCACTGGAGGTGACCAGCACACCGATACCCCGTTCGGCCAGGGAACGCACCACCCGGTGCACCTCGGCCTTCGCGCCGACATCGATCCCGCGGGTGGGGTCGTCGAGCAGCACGACCTTGGGCTCGGTGGCGATCCACCGCGCCAGCAGCACCTTCTGCTGGTTGCCGCCGGACAGCTCGGAGATCGGCTGCTCCACACCCGCGGCCTTGAGTCGCAGCTCGTCGGCGAACCGGGACACCAGGGCGCTCTGCTCCCGTGGTCGCACCACACCGAAAGTCGACAGTCGGCCGAGGACCGCCGCGGTCAGGTTCTCGCGCACACTCAGTCCGGGGAAGATGCCCTCGTGGCGCCGATCCTCTGAGAGGTAGGCGATCCCGGCTCGCAAGGAGCGGGCAGGAGAGGACCGCGTGAGCGCTGTCCCCTCGAGTCGGATCGTGCCCCCGTCCGGGCGGATCGCCCCGTACACGGCTTTGCAGATCTCCGTCCGCCCGGACCCCAGCAGACCGAGCAGTCCGACGATCTCGCCACGGCGCACGGCGAACGACACGTCGTGGAGGCGATTGCCCCACGTGAGCCCCTCGACGTCGAGCACGGTGTCCCCGTCGTCGAGCGCGGCCATTCGCTCCCGGTGCTGCGCCGGGTCGCGCTGGGTGTCGTTGAGGGCGATGCCCCCGAGCATGGCGGCCACGAGCTCGGCCGGAGGCAGCTGCGCCGGGGTGCTCTCGAGGACGAAGCGCCCGTCGCGGAGCACCGTGAAGCGGTCGCACAGCTCATACAACTCGGACATGCGGTGGCTGACGAGCATGATCGCCAGCCCCTCGTCCCGCAGCTGCCGGACGACGCCGAACAGGATGTCGATCTCGGTGCCGTTGAGCGCCGACGTGGGTTCGTCGAGGATCACCGCCCTCGCCTCGAAGGCCACCGCGCGTACGATCGCGACCATCTGCTGCATCCCCAACGACAGCGACGACAGCGTCGCCCTGGCCGAGATCCCCAGACCGAACCGGTCGAGGATCGCCTGAGCCTCGGCGACGGCAGCCCGCTTGCGCAGGAACCCCGCCCGCCGCGGCTCGCGACCGAGGAGGATGTTCTCCGCCACCGTGCGCTCCGGGATCAGGTTCACCTCCTGATAGACGGTGCTGATGCCCGCAGCCTGGGAGTCCTTGGGTCGTTGGAACCGTACGGGACGACCGTCGAGCAGAACCTCGCCGCCGTCCTGCTGGTAGAACCCGGTGATGATCTTGATGAGCGTGGACTTTCCGGCGCCGTTCTCGCCGTTGAGCCCGTGCACCTCGCCGGCCCGGAGCGTCAGCGACGCTCCCTTGAGCGCGCGGACGCCGTTGAAGCTCTTCGTGATGTCGCGGGCTTCGAGGATCACGTTCGTCTCGGGCGATGTCATGCGCCCGTCCTCTCGCGCAGTGTCATGGCGGGGCTCAGTACGCTCGTCCGGAGTCGAGCGCGTCTTGGGCATTCTTCTTCGTGTAGAGCTCGTCCTTCATGATGATCTTCTGCGACACCGGGTCTCCGGCGAACCAGTCCTTCAGCAGGTCCAGCGCGGCGGGTCCGAACCGGGGGTTCGTCTCGACGATCGCGGCGATGTCGCCCGAGGCGACGTGCTTCACCGCGTCCTTCGTGCCGTCGATCGACACCACGGTGACGTCGGCGCCCGGCGTGAGTCCGGCCTGCGAGATGGCCGTCAGAGCGCCCAGCGCCATGGTGTCGCTGTGCGTATAGACCGCGTTGATGTCGGGGTTGGACGACAACAGCTGCGCCAGGACCTCCTGCGCCTCACTGGTCGCCCAGTTGCCGGTCTGCTGGGCGACCACGTCGATTCCGGAGGCGTCCTTGGTCGCTGCGGCGAACCCCTTGGTGCGCAACGTCGCCACGTCGCTCCCCGGGGCGCCCTGGATCTCGGCGACCACGCCCTTGCCGCCCAGGGCGTCGATCATCGCCTCACCCGCGCGCTGCCCCTGCTTCTCGAAGTCGGAGCCCATGAATGAAATGAAGTCGGTGCAGGGCTGGCCCGCGGTTTCGCGGTCGATCGTGATGACCGGAATGCCCTTGGCCTTGGCTGCCTCGAACGCGCTCTGCAGGCCCGTGGCGCTGATGGGCGCCACGATCAGTGCGTCCACGCCCTGGTTGATCATCGACTGGATGTCGCTGAGCTGCTTGGCCTGGTCGCTGTTGGCGTTCGTGTAGACGAATTCCGACCCGGCGTCTTCGACGGACTGCCGCACCGACGCGGTCTCGGTCGCTCGGAACGGGTTCTGCTCGTTCTCCGACTGCGAGAAGCCGATCTTCAGCTCCGACAGCTTCTTGTCGGATGGCTTCGGGTTGACGCAGGTGGCTTCCGAGCTGCTCTCGACGACCTGCTCGGTACCCTTGCCGTTCGCCGCCGCACCGCCGCCGTCGTCGAGCGGCTTCGCGCAGCCGCTGACCGCGATGAGCATTCCGGCAGCCAGGGCGGCCGCCGTGATGATGCGCGTGGATCTCATGACATCTCCTTTGATTTCTGATGGACAGCCGTCTGCTGTGGCGGCGGCCGAGGGTCAGGCTCGCAGCGATGCAAGCCGGTCGAAGTCGAGGTCGAGGCCGTGACCCGGCCGATCCGGCGCGGTCACGACGCCGTCGACGATCGGCATGGTCTCTGCGAGGTACGGCTCGAGGCTGAAGCCGTGCGCCTCCATGTAGGTGCGATTCGGTGCCGCGGCGAGGCAGTGCACGGTGAGGTCGTGCACCCCGTGGCTGGTCACCGGCAGGTTGTGCGCCTCGGCGAGCGCCGCGATCTTGCGGAACACGGTCATGCCTCCGCAGTTGCTCACGTCGGGCTCGGGGTACGTGACGGCCTCGGCCTCGATCGCGGCGCGGAACTCGTACAGGGTGTGCAGGTTCTCCCCGGCGGCGATGGGCAGACCTCCAGTGGCCAGCACTCGAGCCTGGCCGCGCAGGTCGTCGGGGATCACCGGCTCCTCCAGCCACACCAGGTCGAAGGCGCGCAGCTCACGGGCGGCCGCGATGGCCTGATCCGCCGACCAGCGCATGTTCGCGTCGACCATGAGCGGGAAGCAGTCGCCGAGGTGCTCGCGCATCGCGGCGACACGTGCGACGTCCTCGCGCAGGTCGGGACGACCGACCTTCATCTTGATCGCACGGAAGCCCTGGGCACGGAACCCGTCGGCCTGGGCGAGCAGCTGCTCGGTACTGAACTGCAGGTCGATGCCACCGGCATAGACGGGCACGCGCGGGTCGAAGCCGCCGAAGACGCGCCAGAGGGGCTGGCCCATCCGGCGGGCCTTCAGATCCCACAGCGCGATGTCGACCGCGGAGATCGCCGAGGTGACGTGCCCGCCGCGACCCGCGTAGTGCAGGTGCCACCACATCTTCTGCCACAGCGCCTCGATCAGATCGGCGTCCTCACCGCGGAGGATGTCGCCGAGGTAGGGGTCGATCATCCGCGCGACGGCGTCGCCTCCCGCGTTGACCGTGTAGGTGTACCCCATTCCGGTAGCGCCATCGGCATCGGTGATCCGCACGACGATGAGCTCGAAGTCGAGCATGTCGCCGTGCGTGCTGTCCGACAGAGCGGTCGCCAGCGGCACCCGGTACAGGTCGGTACGAACGTTCGTGATCTTCGCCATTGATGAGTGCTCCGAATCGAGGAGTCCTGCGGACCCCGCTAGAAAACCGATTTCCTAACCATACACAGATCGGCTACTGTTGCCAACCATCCGGTTCGCCGCACGGGAGCGGACGGTGTCATCGCCACGAAGGAGAGGACGACGCATGCGGATCGTCATCACGGATTGCGACCACGATGCGATCGCGGAGGAGACCGCCGTCGCCGCCGCGCACGGGATCGCGCTGGAGCTGTTCCAGTGCCGCACGGAAGACGAGGTGATCGCCGCAGCAGCCGGTGCGGACGCGATCCTCGTGCAGTACGCCCCCATCACGGCGCGCGTCCTCGACGCGCTCCCGCAGCTGCGAGCGATCGGTCGGTACGGGGTCGGTGTCGACACGGTCGACGTGGTGGCGGCGACAGCGCGCGGTGTCGCGGTGTGCAATGTGCCCGACTACGGGACCGAGGACGTGTCGGATCACGCGATCGCGCTCGCCCTGTCCCTCGTGCGGGGGGTGACCGAGCTGGACCGCCGGACCCGCGCCGGCACCTACGCCCTCAGCGGTGTGAAGCCCCTGCACCGCATCTCGGCCCTGACCTTCGGCGTGGTGGGAGTCGGCCGCATCGGTGCCGCCACCGCGCGCAAGGCCGCCGCTCTCGGCTTCGCCGTCGTCGGCCACGACCCCCGCACCGAGGCATCGGGCGGAGGGGTGACGCTCGTCGGGCTCGACGAGCTGCTCGCGACAGCCGATGTCGTGTCGCTGCACGTGCCGCTCGACGAACGCACCCGTCACCTCATCGACGACGACGCGCTGCAGCGAATGAAGCCGGGAGCGATGCTGGTGAACACCTGCCGCGGCGGGGTGGTCGACACGGCAGCGCTCGTGCGAGCCCTCGGCGACGGCCGCATCAAGTCGGCCGCGCTGGACGTCTTCGAGGAAGAGCCGCTCCCGCCCACCAGCGCGCTGCTGCAACTGCCGTCCGTCGTGGTCACGCCGCACACCGCCTGGTACAGCGAGGAGTCCGAGGCCGAACTGAAGAGGCGGACGATCGAGAACGTGGTGGAGTTCTGCGCCGGACGCGCACCGCGCGACCTGCTGAACCCGGAGGTGAGCAAGTGAACGGAAACTCCATGAGAGCCGCGATCTGGGAGGGCCCGGATCTCGTCCGCATCGCCGACGCCCCGCGCCCCGCTCTCCGCGCGGGCGAGTCGCTGGTGCACGTCGAGCTGACCGGCCTGTGCGGCACCGACTTCTCGATCCTGCACGGCACTCATCCGCGCGCCGCGGCCCCCCTGATCCCGGGACACGAGGTCACCGGTCGGGTCGTGAGCGGTGACGACCCCGAGCTGCACGGGCGTCGGGTGGCGGTGCTTCCGCTCCTCAGCTGCGGCACGTGCACCCCCTGCCGCGACGGCCTCGCGCACGTCTGTGAACGGCTCGGCCTGTACGGGATCGACGAGCCCGGCGGGCTCGCGGAGTTCGCCGCCTTCCCGCACGACCGGCTTTTCCCGGTCGACGACGCGGTGCCGGTGCGGACCGCGGCGCTCATCGAGCCGCTCGCCGTCGCGGTGCACGCGGTCCGGCGGTCGCGGCTGACCGGAGGAGAGACGGTCGCGGTGTTCGGAGCCGGTCCGATCGGCATCCTCACCGCGCTCGTCGCGCAGCACTATGGCGCCCGACGAATCCTGGTCGTCGAGCCGGGCGATGACCGACGCGCCCTGGCCGAGACGCTCGGTTTCGAGACGCTGCCCGCGACGGACGATGCAGCGGAGGCTATCCGGGCGGCCATCCCCGGCGGCGCGCGCATCGTCTTCGACTCCGCCGCCCACCCCTCGGTCGCCCGGCAGTTGCCGCGTGCGGCCGCGGTGCGGGGCACGATCGTGCTGGTCGGCGTCTACAAGAAACCGGTCGAGCTCGACCTGCAGGCGGTGACCTTCACCGAGCAGACGCTCGTCGGGGTGCGGGTGTACACGACCGCGGACTTCCGCGATGCCGTGGGCCTCGTGGAGAGCGACGCCCTCGGTCTGGAGCGTCTGCCGGTCTCGGTGTATGACCTGGCCGAGACCACGCAGGCGTTCGCGGAGGCCACCTCGGCGGGCGCCGCCCTCAAGGTCCTCGTCGCTCTAGACACCGTGGCGGCGGCGGAGGCCCAGCGATGAGCGCCGCGCCGTTCCGGCTCGACGGACGTACGGCGGTCGTCACTGGAGCATCGCGCGGGATCGGTGCCGCGGTGGCGGAAGGACTGCTGCGTGCCGGTGCCGATGTCATCACGATGCAGCGCGGCGCCCATGCCGCGCACCTCGAGGACGTCGCGAGGGAGTGCAGCGTCTCCCTGTCGGCGGTCGCGGTGGACCTTGCCTCCGTCGACTCGATCGATCGCGCCTGCGACGAGGTGCTGGCACGGGGAACGGTCGACGTGCTCGTCAACAACGCGGGCATCCAGGCGCGGCACGCCGCCGAGGCCTTCCCGCTGGACGAGTTCGAGGCGGTGCTCGCCGTGAACACCCGCGCCGCCTTCCGGCTCGCACAGCGCTTCGGCGCGGTCATGCTGGAGCGGGGTTCCGGGCGGGTGGTGAACATGGCCTCGCTGCTGAGCTTCCAGGGCGGGCTGCGCGTGGCCGCCTACGCCGCGTCGAAGGGTGCCGTGGCGCAGCTCACCAAGGCGCTGTGCAACGAGTGGGCGGCCCGCGGCGTCAACGTCAACGCGGTCGCGCCGGGCTACATCGCGACCGACATGAACGAGGCGCTGCTCGACGACGGCGTCCGTCGGACCCAGATCCTGGAACGGATCCCGGCCGGGCGCTGGGGCAACCCGGACGACCTCGCGGGCGCGGTCGTGTTCCTCGCCTCCGATGCGGCGGCCTATGTGCACGGTGTCGTGCTGCCCGTCGACGGCGGCTGGCTCGCCCGGTGAGCGGCCCGGAGCTGGGCGCCACGGTGCCTGCGGTCGGCGTCGTCACGCTGGGTGAGACCCTCGTGCTGTTCCGCTCCACGGGCGTCGGGCCGCTGGCCCACAACACCGACTTCACGCTGAGCGTGGGCGGAGCCGAGAGCAACGTCGCCATCGCCGTGACACGGCTGGGCGGCACGGCGGCGTGGTGCGGGCGCGTCGGTGACGATGCCTTCGGCGAGCTCATCCTCCGGGAACTGCGGGCAGAGGGCGTCCGCGTACACACCGTCGTCGACGCCGCAGCCCCCACGGCTCACATGGTGCGGATCGCCCGCACTCCGGTGCTGGCTCAGGTGACCTATGCCCGCGCGGGCAGCGCGGGCTCCCGGCTCGGTCGGACGGACGTGCCCCAGGAGGTGCTGCGCGCTGCACGGATCTTGCACGTGACCGGAATCACAGCCGCGCTGTCGACGACCGCCCTCGACGCCGTGGTCGGCACGATCGCCGACGCCCGCGCCCATGGGGTGACCGTGTCGTTCGACGTGAACCATCGCGCCGCCCTCTGGGACGCCGCCACGGCACGCGCGGTGTACCGACGGCTGCTGCCCGAGGTCGACATCGTCTTCGCGGGCGCCGACGAGGCACAACTCGTGCTCGACCAGGACGCGGAGCCGGAGCAGCTGGCGCGGCGGCTCGCGGACCTCGGGCCCCAGCAGGCGGTGGTGAAGCTCGGCGCTGAGGGATGCCTGGCCGTGATCGACGGCGAGCGGCATACGGCACCGGGCATAGCCATCGAGCCGGTCGACACCGTCGGCGCAGGTGACGCGTTCGTCGGCGGCTACCTCGCCGAACTCGCGGCGGGGCGAGAGCCGGCCGAGCGCCTGGCGACTGCGAACGCCGCCGGAGCGTTCGCCTGCCTCAGCCCCGGCGACTGGGAGGGGCTCCCGCGCCGATCCGAGCTCGGACTGCTCTCGGCGACGGAACCCGTCATCCGCTGACCCCCTTCACGACGCAGCCCGCACCAGTCGCGTCACGAGATCGACGTAGGGCACGCCCGCGGCGGCGAACATGCGCGGCACCTGTGACGCCGCGGTCATGCCCGGCATGGTGTTGACCTCGTTCAGCACGGGCCCCCGCTCCGTGAGGAAGAAGTCCATGCGGGCCACCCCGTCGCAGCCGAGGGCGTCGAACACGGCCACCGCCGCCCGCTGCAGGGCGCTCGTCTGCGCGGGATCCAGCTGCGCGGGAACCGTGAAGCGGGCGGAGCCGTCGTACTTGGTCGCGGTGTCGAACAGTCCGGGCGCGTGGATCTCCAGAGGCGGGGCCGCCCACCGCACGCCGCCTCTCTCGCGGATCACGGCCACGTCTACCTCCCGGCCGCGCACGACCTCCTCGACGAGGATCCGCCGGTCGAAGCGCGCGGCCTCCCGCAGCGCCCCCAGCAGCTCGCCCTCCGCCGACACCAGGCTCACACCGTGGCTCGACCCGGCCGACACGGGTTTCACCACCACGGGCTCGTCGAACTCCGCGTCACCGAGGTCGGCCGCCCCCACCAGTCGCCCCCGCGCGGTACCGATGCCGACCGCCTGGGCCACGAGCTTCGTGGTCCACTTGTCCATGCCGATCGCGCCCGCCCGCAGCCCGGAGCCGACCACGCGCACCCCGGCGAGTGCGCACAGGGCCGCGAGCGCACCGTCCTCCCCGAGCACCCCGTGCACGGCGGGGAACACGACGTCGACCGTGGCCAGGAGCCCGAGCGCCTGCTGCAGCGACTCGGCCGCGCTCCCGGCCGTGGGCAGCGCATCGGACCGCCACACGCCGTCGCGGCCGATGGTCGCACACACCACCTCGTGGTCGCCGAGTCGCAGCGCTGCGGCGACCGCGGCCGCCGACGCCAGCGACACGTCGTGCTCGGAGTTCTGCCCCCCGCCGATCACCAGCACCCTGGTCGTCATGCGATCCCCCTCTCCACGCGCGGGCCGATGCCGGTGACGATGGTGTGCGGGATGGTGCCCGCCCACCTCGCCCAGTCCTGCGCCGACGGCACCGCGCCGCCCTCCGGTCCGAACACGGTCGCGACGGCCCCGCGCGGCACCGCGGTCGCTCCCGTGTCGATCACGATCTGGTCCATCGACACCCGCCCGACGACGGGGTGCCTGCCACCGTCGAGCTCCACGCCGGCATCCCGCGCGAGCTCGCGCGGGATGCCGTCGGCGTATCCGACGCCCAGGACCGCGAGGTGCGTCGCCCGATCCGTCACGTGCGCGCCGCCGTACCCGACCGCGGTGCCCGCCGGCACCAACGCGCTGTGCACCACCGCGGCGGTGAACCGCGCCGCGCCGGTCAGCACCGTGGTGAGCGACGGATCGATGCCGACGAGCCCGGCCCCCACGCGCACCACGTCGAAGTGCGTCGCCGGATCGTGCACCGCGCCGGAGGTCGCGGCGAGGTGCACGA
>NZ_SSDM01000300.1:0-403 GCF_004794375.1 Microbacterium sp. K35
GACGCTCTTCCGATCTGCGGAGGGCGGCGGCCTCCCCCGCGAGGTGCGCGGGGTCGTCGTCCGGGACGAACTCGAGCAGGGCGTCGCGGGGCGGTCGCTCGGCCGCAGCCGCCTCCGCGGCGACGCGCGTCCACAGCGCCTCCCGGGTGCGCAGCGGGTGCCGCTCGGTGCGCGGCCACCAGGAGAACACGTGCACGGCGCTCACGTGGGCGGCGAGCCGTCGGTACTCCTCGAGCGCCTCGGCATCGGGAGCCCCGACCGTCGGCTGCCAGTAGGTCGACAGCGCCGGATGGTCGACCTCGGCGAGCACCCGGAGGGCGGCCTCGGCCGTGTCGGCGAGGGTGCCGGAATGGAACTCGAGGGCGAGCCCGATCCCGCGGGCGGCCGCCTCGACGGCGGCGGC
>NZ_SSDM01000301.1:0-8414 GCF_004794375.1 Microbacterium sp. K35
GGTCAGGGCGGCGGCCAGGGCGCCAGCTACTCCACGCAGACCGGCGGCGCTTCGCGCCAGGGCGGCCAGTCCCGTCAGGGCGGTGGCCGCGGCTCGCAGGGCCGCTGACACCCCTGCCACCCGGAACGGTGCCCCTCCTCACGGAGGGGCACCGTTCTGCGTTGCGCTGCCGGACGCCGAAACGCCCCCTCCGATGTGACGGAGGGGGCGTTTCGGGTTACGGCTCAGCGCGTCGGGAAGGACCGCTCGGGCGAACCCGTGTACAGCTGCTGCGGGCGGCCGATCTTGGTCTGCGGGTCGAGCTGCAGCTCACGCCACTGCGCGAGCCAGCCCGGGAGCCGTCCGATCGCGAAGAGCACCGTGAACATGCGCGTCGGGAAGCCCATCGCCTTGTAGATCACGCCGGTGTAGAAATCGACGTTCGGGTAGAGGCGACGCTCGCGGAAGTAGTCGTCGGCGAGCGCGAGCTCCTCGAGCTCCTTCGCCAGATCGAGCAGCGGGTCGGTCACGCCCAGCGAGGCGAGCACCTCGTCGGCCGCCTCCTTGACGAGCTTGGCGCGCGGGTCGTAGTTCTTGTAGACCCGGTGCCCGAAGCCCATCAGCTTCACGCCCTCTTCCTTGTTCTTCACCCGCTCCACGAAGCGCGCGACGCTCTGCCCCGAGTCGCGGATCTGACCGAGCATCGTCAGCACGGCCTCGTTCGCACCGCCGTGCAGCGGGCCGGAGAGCGCCTGGATGCCGGCGGACACGGAGGCGAACTGGTTCGCGCCCGTCGAGCCGACGAGGCGGACGGTCGACGTGGAGGCGTTCTGCTCGTGGTCCTCGTGCAGGATCAGCAGCAGCTCGAGCGCCTTCGCCATGACCGGGTTGATCTCGTACGGCTCGGAGTTGACGCCGAAGTTGAGCTTGAGGAAGTTCTCCACGAACCCGAGGGAGTTGTCGGGGTACAGGAACGCCTGCCCGACGCTCTTCTTGTGCGCGTAGGCCGCGATCACCGGGAGCTTGGCGAGCATGCGGATCATGTTCAGCTCGACGTGCTCGGGGTTGTGCGGGTCGGTCTGGCCCTCGTAGTACGTCGACAGGGCGGCGACCGCCGAGGACAGCACGGACATGGGGTGCGCGGTGTGCGGCAGCGCGGAGAAGAAGCGCTTGAGGTCTTCGTGCAGCAGCGTGTGGCGGCGGATCTTCTCGTCGAACTCGGCGAGCTCGGATGCCGAGGGCAGCTCGCCGTAGATGAGCAGCCACGCCACCTCGAGGTAGCTGGTGCTCCCGGCGAGCTGTTCGATCGGGTAGCCGCGGTAGCGCAGGATGCCCTTGTCGCCGTCGATGAAGGTGATCTCGGACTTGGTCGAGGCGGTGTTCACGAAGCCGTAGTCGAGTCCGGTGTACCCGGTCTGCCTGGTCAACGTCGAGAAATCGATGCTGTCGTGGCCGGCCGTGCCGCGCACCACGGGGAATTCGGCGGTGGTGTCACCGATCGTCAGCTTCGCCGTCTGGTCTGCTGCAGCGCTCACGCGCCCTCCTCCTTTGTCTGACCGCCTGCGCGTCGCGGGGGTGTCAGCACGTTCGTGATCAAGCCGGAAGTGGCGATCTCTCGGCGCCGAGCGCCTGGTCGGGTGACGACCGAATCGCTTTTACAGCCTAGTAGTCCCACCGGCCTACTGTGACAACCGCCAAACAGATCGCCGCTGAGCTGAGGGAAGCTACAGGGCGCCGTCGTGCAGGCGCTCTGCCGCCGCGCTCACCCGCTCGGTCGGCGCGGTCAGCGCGAGCCGCACGTGCTGCGCCGCGTCGGCACCGTAGAAGGGGCCGGGACCCGCGAGGATGCCCAGGTCGGCGAGCCGCCCCAGCGACTCCCACGCGTCGCGTCCCTCCGTCGCCCACAGGTAGAGACCCGCCTCCGAGCCGTCGATGCGGAAGCCGGCGGCCTCCAGGGCCGGGCGGAGCAGGTCGCGCCTGGCGCGGTACAGCTCTTTCTGCGCGGCCACGTGCGCGTCGTCGCCGAGCGCCACGGCCATCGCGTGCTGCACCGGAGCGGGCGGCATGAGGCCGAGGTGCTTGCGGGCGGTGAGGAGCTCCCCCACGATGCGGGCGCACCCGGCCACGAAGGCGGCGCGATACCCCGCGAGGTTCGACTGCTTGCTGAGCGAGTACACGCTGAGCAGGTTGGCGCGGCTGCCGTCGGTCACCCGCGGGTCCAGCACGGACGGGATCGGCTCCGTCGACCACGGGCCGTCCCACCCCAGCTCCGCGTAGCACTCGTCGCTCGCCAGGACCGCGCCCAGCTCGCGCGCGCGACGCACGGCGGCCGCGAGCTCCGCGGCGCTCCAGGTGCGCCCGTCGGGGTTGCCCGGGGTGTTGATCCAGATGAGCTTCGTGCCCTCGGGCCACTCCGCCGGATCGTCGGCCGCGAGCGGTGTGGCTCCGGCGACGCGGGCGCCCACGTCGTACGTCGGATAGGCCACGCGCGGGTGCACCACGATGTCGCCCGGCCCGAGACCGAGCAGCGTGGGCAGGAGCCCGACGAGCTCCTTCGAGCCGATCGTGGGCAGCACGTTGTCGATGCGCAGATCCGGCACGCCGCGGCGGCGCGCATACCAGGCGACGATGGCCTCGCGCAGCACGGGCGTACCGACCGTCTGCGGATAGGCGTGGGCGTCTGTCGCCTCGGCGAGCGCCCGGCGGATGATGTCGGGCGTCGGGTCGACGGGCGAGCCGACCGAGAGGTCGACCAGACCGCCCGGGTGCTGCGCTGCGCGGTCACGGAACGGGACGACCGCGTCCCAGGGGTAGTCGGCGAGGTCGCGGACGCTCACGGCCGGCGCCTACTCGCCCTGCGGCGGCAGCGCGGCGATGATCGGGTGGTCGAACGGGTAGACGCCGACCTTGGCGGCGCCTCCGGGCGAGCCGATCTCGTCGAAGAACTCGACGTTGGCCTTGTAGTAGTCCTGCCACTCGTCGGGCAGGTCGTCCTCGTAGTAGATGGCCTCGACGGGGCACACCGGCTCACAGGCACCGCAGTCGACGCATTCGTCCGGGTGGATGTACAACGACCGTTCGCCCTCGTAGATGCAGTCAACGGGGCACTCGTCGATGCAGGCGCGATCCTTGACATCGACGCACGGGAGGGCGATCACATACGTCACCGCTCCAGTCTACGTCGCGCTCGGCTCCCGGTCCTCCGTCGGCGCGCTCGCGGGTCGTGCGGGCGGGCGGGAGAACGACGGCCACGCGACAACGAGCAGCACGATCCCCGCCGCCAGGTAGGTCCAGATGCGACCGGCGAGCGAGTCCTGCACGACGACGGAGCCGCCGGGGCCCACACCGGAGATCATGACCAGCATGCCGAGCATCCCGAGCCCTGCGGCGACGGCCGCCCAGCGGTCGTGGGTGAGCGCGCGGATCGCCACCAGGATGGCGGCGCAGGCGATCGCCGCGACGATCAGGCCGACCGGGATCGGGCCCCACGTCACGCTGTGCGCGATGGTCCCGGCCACGCCGTAGACACCGCCGACCAGGGCCGCGGCGACCCACGACAGCACCCTCGAGATCCCGTTCACGCGCACCCCTCGATCCTATCCGCGCGGCGGTCGCGGCACCCGCCGATCAGCTGGCGAGCCCGAACAGGCGCAGCAGCGCCGCCACCAGCGCCGCCGCCACGACCACCACGAGGAACGACTGCCGCAGCCACAGCAGTCCGGCCGCCACCAGCAGCGCGGGCACGCGGGCATCGACCGTGATGGCCTGGCCGTCGCCGAGGGTCTGCACAGCGACGAGTGCCGCGAGCAGGGCCACCGTGAGCAGATCGGAGATGCGGGCGGGACGCGGCGCCTCGAGCACCTTCGGCGGCACGAGGTAGCCCGCGGCCTTGAGCGCGAGGCAGATCAGGGCGGCCAGCAGGATGGCGCTCCACAGGCTCATGCGCCGGCCTCCCGCTTCTCGAGGGGCTCGCGTCCCGCATCGTCCCGCCCGAGCCAGTTGAACCACCCGACCGCGATCGCGACGACCGCGGCGATCAGCACCGGCAACCCCGGCATGAGGAACGGGGTCAACGCCGCCGCGACCACTGCCGCCGCCACGCCGACGGCCACCGCCTGGCGCTGTCGGAGGCGCGGCCACAGCAGGGCGAGGAACGCTGCCGCGGCCGCCGCGTCCAAGCCCCAGGCCTTCGGGTCGCCGAGCACGTCGCCGACGAGGGCTCCGGTGAGGGTGGTCAGGTTCCAGCCGATGAAGATGCCCACGCCCGTGACCCAGAAGCCCACCCGGCGCAGGCGAGGGTCGTTCTGGGCGATCGCGACGGCGGTGGACTCGTCGATCGTGAAGTGCGCGGCGGCCGCACGGCGCCACGGTCCTCCCCCGACGAGGGGCGACATGCGCATGCCGTAGGCGACGTTGCGCACGCCGAGCAGCGCGGCCGAGGCGATCGCCGACGGGAGGGCGGCGAGGCCGCCCGAGGCGAAGACGCCGATGAACGCGAACTGCGACCCGCCCGTGAACATCAGCAGGCTCAGCACGCAGGTCTGCCACACGTCCAGCCCGGAGGCGACGGCGAGGGCACCGAACGAGATGCCGTAGGCGCTGGTGGCGAGCACGACGCCGAGCGCCTCGCGCCACACCTCGCGTTCCGCGGTCACCGGGACACCGCGCGCGCTGTTCGTTTGAGTGAACGCATGACCATCATTCTGAACAGCTGCTGGTGGATAGTCAAGCGAACGATCGTTTGACATGATGAACGCATGGAGGATCTCCGCACCCGCCTCGCCCGCACGCTCCGCCGCGAGCGCGAGGCCGCGAGCCTGTCCGTCTCGGAGCTCGCCCGCCGCGCCGGCGTCTCCAAGGCGACCGTCTCACAGCTCGAGAGCGGCGCGGGCAACCCCAGCGTCGAGACGCTGTGGGCCCTGGGCGTCGCCCTCGGGGTGCCCTTCGCGGTGCTGGTCGACCAGCAGGCCAACGCGCCCACGCTCATCCGCGCCGACGAGCTCGCGGGCGTGCCCTCGTCCGCCGCCGCCTACAGCGCGACCCTCCTCTCGGCCAGCCCGCCCGGCGCCCGGCGCGACGTGTACCTGATCCAGGCCGAGCCCGGAGACCCCCGCCGTTCCGACCCGCACCACCCGGGCACGATCGAGCACGTGATCCTGATCGCGGGCCAGGCCCGCATCGGCCCGCCCGACGAGCCCGTCGTGCTCGACCCCGGCGACTACCTCACGTACGCCGGAGACGTGTCGCACATCTTCGAGGCCACCAAGCCCGGGACGAGCGCGGTCCTCATCTCCGAGCTGCGCTGAGCGCCGCCTCAGTCCGAGCCGCTCGACGGCGACGGATCGGGGATCTCGTGCGGCCGGTACTGCGGCAGCCGCGACGCCGGAAGGATCGCCAGGGCGCTCACCGCCGCCAGCAGCAGCAGTCCGAGCTTGAGCGTGCTCAGACGCGCCTGCTCGTTCACGGCGACCGCAGCATCCACCTGCTCCTCCGTGGCGTCCGTCGACTCCAGCACCACGCGCAGGTCGTCGTTGCTGATGAAGTTCACGTCATCCATCGGCACCTGCGCCACCAGCGACGGCGGCAGCTCCGGATGCTCGACCACCGCGCGACCGACGTTCAGGGCGAGCAGCGACACCAGCAGCGCGCCGGCGAGAGCCGTCCCCACCGCCGATGCGAGGTTCTGCGTCGTGCCGCGCAGGGAGCCCACGTCGCCCGCCAGCTCCGCGGGGGCCGCCGTGACCAGCACGTTGAACACCAGGGTGACCAGGGCGCCCTGTCCGATACCGAACACGATCAGCCCCGCGATCGTCGGCACGGTCTCCCAGTTGTTCGTCACGACGACCGAGAGCCACACGAGCGCGGCGGTGGTGAGGATGAAGCCGAACACCCCGATGGTGCGCGGGGGGTAGCGCTTGTAGAAGCGCACGACCAGAGTCGCGGTCAGGAAGACCGTGAGGTTGAACGGCATCATCGCCAGCGACGTGTCGAACGGGGTCCTCCCCTGCACGATCTGGATGTACAGCGGGATCGTGAAGTTCACGCACGCCTCGAGCCCCACGACGATGAACATGGCGTAGACGGCGGCACGCTCGCGCGACGACCCCAGCACACTGAGGTCGATGAGCGGTACCTTGCCCTCCGCCATGCGCCGCCGCGTCCACAGGAAGAACGCCTGCCCCAGCACGAGGCCGAGCACGATGAACAGCGGTGCCGGCGACAGCCCCAGCACGCTGAACGGGGCGGCCGGCGATGCGGCCAGCGCACCCCAGCTGTTGAGGTTGTTGAACCCGAGCGTCAGCAGCACGATCGCGCCGCCGATCAGGAGCGACGCCACGAGGTCGATGCGGATGGAGGCGTCGCCGCGGTCGCCGCGCAGCGTGAAGCTCAGGGCGAAGACGGCGACCGCGACGGCCAGCACGATGAAGAACAGCGGGCGCCAGCCGACGAGCGTGCCCAGCGTGCCGCCGATGAGGAAGGCGCTCACACCCGAGATGGCGCGGGCGGAGCCGATGGCCCCGATCGCGGTGGCCTGCTGGGATCCGCGGTAGTTCTCGGCGATCAGCGCCACGATGGACGGCACGATGATGGCCGCGGCCGCCCCGGCCACCGCCTGACCGGCGATCGCCCACCAGATGCCGGGGGCGGTGAGCATCATGATCGCGGAGCCGGCGAACAGGGCGACCACCACCCGGAAGATCAGCACCCAGCCGACGCGCTGCCCGAGCTTCGCGCCCGTCATCACGAGCGCCGCGACCGCCAGGCCGTACATCACGATGGTGGTGCTGGCGAGTGTCGGCGGCACGCCGAACTCACCGACCATGCCGCCCAGGGAGATGGGCAGCGCCGCCACATTGAACGACATCAGCACCTGCGCGAGGAACAGACTCACCATCGGCAGCCACGAGGTCTTCGCTGGCGCCTGCACCGTCTCCGTCATGATCGCTCCTTCTCCGCCGGTCGGGGACCGCTTCCCGAGTCGTCCGCCTGCGCGGGTGCGGAGGCGAACAGATTGAGCCCGAGCGAGCGCGACAGATGGCCGATCGCCATCTGCGACCGCACGGAGTTGCCCGCGTCGTCCAGCCGCGGCGAGAACCCGGCGGCCGCCCCTTTGCCCGGCGAGACCGCGACGATCCCTCCCGCGACACCGGACTTCGCCGGGAGACCGATCTCGAACAACCAGTCGCCGGAGTTCTCGTAGAGTCCGCTCGCTGCGACGACCGCGAGCGTGTCGCGGCACACGTCCGCCGTCACCACGCGCTCCCCCGTGATCGGGTTCACGCCGCCGTCGGCGAGCGTCGCCCCCATGACGGCCAGGTCGTGCGCCGTCACGCTCAGCGCGCACTGCCGCGTGTACACATCGACGATCTCGTCCGGGTCGCCCGCCAGGCGTCCGTAGCTCTTGAGCAGCCAGCCGAGGGCGCGGTTGCGGTCGTTCGACGCCGCCTCCGACGCGTACACCTCGCCGTCGAGGCTCAGCGGCCGTCCGGCGAACGCCGACAGCCCCTCCCGCACCCGTTCCCACTGTTCGACCGCGGTCGCGCCCGGCATCAGCGCCGTGGTCGCGATCGCGCCGGCGTTGACCATCGGGTTGCGCGGATGGCCCTCGTTCAGCTCCAGCGCGACGACCGAGTTGAACGCGAGCCCGGTGTTGTTGACGCCGACGATGTCGCGGACGCGCTCGTGCCCGTGCTCCTGGATCGCCAGGGCGTACACGAACATCTTCGAGATCGACTGGATCGAGAACGGGTGCAGCGCGTCTCCGGCGTCGTGCACCCCGCCGCCGACCTCGATGACGGCGAGACCGAACAGCTCGGGGTCCACCTCGGCCAGCACCGGGATGTAGTCGGCCACGCGCCCTCCGCGCTCACCGGCATAGCGGGCGTGGGCCTCCCGGACGATCTCGTCCACGCGCTCCCAGCCGGGCAGCGTGCCAGTCGAGACCTCCTGCGGGACATCGAGCCAGGCGACGGGATCGAGCACCACTCCTCCTCGGATTCGCGACGCTCCCCAGCCGTCACAGTCACCGTAGCGCTCGACCGCCTCTCAGGATAGGCCCGTCACGGTGCGTGACCTCCGGCCCGCTCGGGCTCAGTACCAGTTCATCGCCTGCGAGTGGCCCCAGGCGCTGCAGGGCGTGCCGTAGGCATCGGCGATGTACTTCAGGCCCCACGCGATCTGGGTGGCCGCGTTGGTCTGCCAGTCGGCGCCGGCCGAGGCCATCTTGCTGCCGGGAAGCGCCTGCGGGATCCCGGTGGCACCGCCATCGGCGTTGTACGCCCGGTAGTTCCAGCCCGACTCCTTGTTCCACAGCGAGTTCAGGCAGGAGAACTGATCGCCGCCCCAGCCGTAGCGGTCGGCCATCATCTGCTGCGCCGTCGCCTTCGCGCCGTCCACCGTGTTGGCCGCGGCGAGCGTGACCACGGCGGCCGCAC
>NZ_SSDM01000302.1:0-6126 GCF_004794375.1 Microbacterium sp. K35
CGGAGGGCGCGACGGTCGTCCCGCCGTTCCCCGTCGAGGCCGTCGACACCACGGCCGCGGGCGACGCCTACGCGGGCTACCTCGGTGCCGCCCTCGCGAGCGGCAGCACCCTCACCGACGCCGTGCGCCTGGCGACCGCCGCCGGCGCCCTCGCCGTCACGAAGCAGGGCGCGTCGCCGAGCCTTCCGCACCGCGCCGAGGTCGACGCGTTCCTCACCGAGCGCGAGACCGCCCCCGTCGCGAACTGACCAGCCAGGAGCACCGATGCGCAAGACGTCCACCACGATCAACCCCGCCCTGTCCCGGGTGATCAGCGAGACCGGCCACACCGACACGATCGTCGTGACCGACGCCGGCCTTCCCATCCCCCCGGGGTCGGAGCGCATCGACCTGGCCTACCGCCCGGGCGCCCCCGCCTTCCTCGACGTGCTCGACACCGTGCTCGCCGAGCTCGTGGTGGAGGGCGCCACGGTATCCGCGGAGGTCGCGGAGAAGAGCCCGGAGGTGCTGGATGCCCTGCGCGAGCGCTTCGCCGGGATGGGCTTCGAGATCGAGCTGGTGCCGCACGTCGAGTTCAAGCAGCGCACCCGCACGGCACGGGCGTTCGTGCGCTCCGGCGAGTTCACCCCGTATGCGAACGTGATCCTGCACGCGGGGGTGGCGTACTGATGACCACCGTCGAGGACGCGATCGACCGCCACTCCGCCGCCCCCATGTACGACCAGCTGCGGCAGCTGATCATCGACGGCATCGCCCGCGACGGCCTGCAGCCCGGCGACCCGCTGCCCGGCGAGCACCGCCTGTGCGAGCGCTACGGCATCTCGCGCACGGTCGTGCGCCAAGCGCTCGCGCAGCTCGAGCACGAGGGGCTGGTCGAGCGGGTGAAGGGGAAGGGCACGTTCGTCTCCCGCCCGCGCACGAGCGAGAGCCTGGTGCACACCCTCGTCGGCCTGTACGACGACGTGGAGCGTCGCGGCGGGCACGTGCACAGCGACGTGCTGCGGCACGAGCAGACCGTGGCCGACGAGGAGGTCGCGCTGGCGCTGGAAGTGCCGGTCGGGTCGCCCGTGGTGGCGCTCGAGCGGCTGCGGCACGTCGACGGGGAGCCCTGGTCGCTGTCGACCACGTGGATGCCCGAGGCCGTCGGCGGGGTCACGCTCGGCGCCGACCTGACCGAGGGGTCGCTGTACCGGCTGCTGGCGATGCACGGCATCGTGGCGACGCACGGCGTGCGCTCCGCGGAGGCGACCGTCGCCACGCACGAGCAGGCGCAGCACCTGGGCGTCAGCGCCGGCTCGGCCCTGCTCCGGCTGCGCAGCGTCAGCCGCAGCGAGGACGGCACGCCCATCGAGTACTTCATCGCCTACCACCGCGGCGACCGTTCGCGCTTCGAGTTCCAGTTGCAGCAGGAGCAGTCGCAGGCGTCGCTGCTGCACGTCGACGGCGACGGCGGGGCCTCGCCCGCGGGTACCGTCGGCTGAGGGCAGCCCCACTACGCTCGAAGACATGAGCGACTGGACCAGCACCGCGATCGCCCTGCTGGAAGCCGACGCGAACCGCAGCGCCGACACGCACCTGCACCTGTTCCCGCTGCCGGCCGAGTGGGGCATCGACCTGTACCTGAAGGACGAGTCGGTGCACCCGACGGGCTCGCTCAAGCACCGGCTGGCGCGGTCGCTGCTGCTGTACGGGCTGGTGAACGGGCGCATCCGCGAGGACACGACGCTGGTGGAGTCGTCGAGCGGGTCGACCGCCGTGTCCGAGGCGTACTTCGCGCGGATGCTCGGTCTGCCGTTCATCACCGTGGTACCCCGGTCGACCGTGCAGGAGAAGATCGACCTGATCGAGTTCTACGGCGGGACCTGTCACTTCGTGGACCGCGCAGAGGACATGTCGCCGGAGGCCCAGCGCCTGGCGTCGGTGTGCGGCGGCCACTACCTCGACCAGTTCACGTTCGCGGAGCGCGCGACCGACTGGCGCGGCAACAACAACATCGCGGAGAGCGTGTTCAGCCAGCTCGCCCAGGAGCGGCATCCGATCCCGCGGTGGATCGTCATGGGTGCGGGCACCGGCGGCACGAGCGCGACCTTCGGCCGCTACGTGCGCTACCGCCGGCACGACACCCGGATCGCGGTGGTCGACCCCGAGGGCTCCGCCTTCTACGACGGATGGGCCGGGACCGTCGACCCGCCCGCCGGGCGCCCGAGCCGCATCGAGGGCATCGGCCGCCCCCGCGTGGAGGCATCCTTCGTCCCGACCGTGATCGACGAGATGATCCAGGTGCCCGACGCGGGCTCGATCGCCGCGATCCGCCTGCTGCGCGAGCGCACGCTGCACTGGGCGGGCGGCTCCACCGGCACCAACCTCTCCGGTGCGTTCCAGCTCATCGCCCGCATGCGTGCCGCGGGCGAGACCGGCAGCGTCGTGACCCTCATCTGCGACAGCGGCGTGCGCTACGCCAACACCTACTACTCCGACGAGTGGGTCGCGCAGCAGGGGTGGGACCTCGCCCCGCACCGCGCCCGCCTGGAGCACTTCCTCGCGACCGGGGTCTGGGCGGACTGATGCTCGCGGTGCCGGGTCAGCCGAGCTCGCCGGAGCCGTAGGGTCGCACCGGCTGCTGCTTCTGGAACTCGTATTCCCCGCCCTGACGCCCGCCGAACGGACGACCGTGGTCGGCGAACTCCTCCCGGTAGTAGGCGAGGCGCCAGGTGCCCAGCTCGATCCGCGAGCCGGTGCGGAGGATGCGCGCGCCGTCCGAGCTGTGCGGCAGGTTCGGCCACCCGCCGCCGGTGGGGGCGTGCGGGTACAGCACGTACTCGTCGTCCTCGTTGTGCCGGATCTCGGCGTGCACCGCTTCGAGTCCGTCGAGCCGCAGATCGGCGTCGGGACTCGAGCCGATCACGGTCCGGTCGGGCAGCAGGTCGAACTCGCGCGGACGGCTGCGGTCCCAGTCGCCCGAGCCGACCGAGAAGATCAGGCGCGGGCGTCCCGAGCCGGGCAGGTAGTGCGTCGTGGTCACGCGACGGCGGACGTGGCGCACCACGGTGGGCACGAGCGGGAACAGCGTGCCGGGCGGGATGGAGAGCAGCGAGCCGCCGCCGCGGTCGCGGTCGCGGCGCTGCAGTTCCGTCAGCAGCGTGGTGAGGTGGCCGAGCCGGATGTGCGGTGATCCCGCGACCGCGCGACCCACGGGTCCCGACCGCACGTCGCCGAACTCCACCAGGGTGCCGCGCGGTCCCTCCACCCGCACCCGGATGCCGCGGCGCGCGAGGCCGTCCGCGACGGGGGCGAGCTGCGCGAGGTCGCGGCGACCCATGCCGCCGAGGGTGGACGTGTCCGCGATCGTGACGACGACCTCGCGTCCCGCCGCGTGCACGGTGAACCGCGTGGGGGTGTCGTCGTCCGGGCCGCGGTGCTCGACCTCCAGGTCGATGTCGAGGCGGATCATGGTCGTATCCGCTCAGGCGGCGTGCGGTCCGTCGGTGGCGCGGTCGCTCGTGGTCACCCGCAGGGTGCCGTTGAACTTCCAGGTGGCGCGGGGCGCGTCGGGGCCGATGTCGCGCGGCACCTCGACGGTCATGTCCTCGAAGGTGTAGTTCACCGCCGCTCCTCGGCCGGTCAGGTACGCCCACATCTCCCGGCCGAGATCGGTCCAGTCGGTGATGGAGGCGCCGGTCGGGCCGGTGGAAGACGAGAACAGTTCGGCGGGGTGGTTCGTGTCGCTCATGGCGTGCTCCTTTGCCGGGTCCGGGTGTGTGGATGCGATTATGCGCGCGGTCCCGATCGAAGTCCATCGGTTTCTGGGCACCGTCTAAAAAAGCACCACCGGAACCGGAGAGTGCCGACAAGATCGGGTTCGGGTGCATCCGCCGACCGCCCTCGCCCGGAATAAGGGGGCAATGGGTGGCGACCGCCGCCCCTGTTCAAGGAGGAGCATCGTGCGAAGAATCACCACAGCCGGCCTCGTCGTCGGACTACTGGCCGCAGCGGCCCTGGCCACGCCCGCGACCGCCGCGACCACCGGCAGCGCCCAGCTCTCGGTGCTGCACGCCATCCCGAACACCCCGGTCGACGTGTACGTCAACGGCGAGCGCACCATCGACGACTTCCAGCCCGGCTCACTGGCCGGTCCGCTGGAACTCCCCGCCGGCAGCTACGAGGTCGCGCTGACCGCGCCGGACGCGGCCGACGCGAGTGCGCCCGTGCTCGGCCCGGCGACGCTGACCCTCACGGCCGGTGCCAACTACACCGCCGTCGCGCACCTCACCGAGGCGGGCGACCCCGGGCTGAACCTCTTCACGAACGACACGTCCCCCACCGCACCCGGCCAGGGGCGGCTCACGGTCCGTCACGTCGCGGCCGCGCCCGCCGTCGACATCCTCGCCGGCGGCTCACCGGTGGTCGAGGACCTGACCAACCCGAACGAGGCGACGCTGAACCTGCCCGCCGGGAACGTCTCGGCCGCCGTCGCCCTCGCCGTCACCACCGACCCCGTGCTCGGCCCGCAGGACGTGGCGGTGCAGGACGGCGTGCTCACGATCCTGTACGCGTGGGGCAGCGCCGAGGAGGGCACCCTCGCCATCGCCGCACAGACGGTCTCGGGACTGCACACCAACCCCGGCGGCGTGCCCTCCGGCACCGCGGGCTACGCGGCGCAGCGGGACGCCGACACCGTCATCGTCCTGGCGACGGCACTGATCGGCCTGGCGATGATCGCGGCTGCGGGTGCGACGGTCGCCGTGCGTCGTCAGCGGATCGCGCGCCGATGAGACCGGGGGCGCTGCGCCGCCGCATCCGGCGAGGACTCCTCGCCGGATGCGGTGCCGCGTGCGCGGCGCTCCTGATCGCCTGCACCCCCGTGGGGGCGGGCGAGGTGATGACGTCGGATCCCCCCTCCGACCCCCCACGCTCGCCGTCGCCCGCCCCCACCTCGACGCTGCGCCCGGAGACGCACTCCGCCGAGCTGCCCGCACCGCAGCCCACGACCCCTCCGACCCGGCTGCGCATCCCCGACCTCGGCGTCGACATGACCGTGGTCGACGTGGGAGTGGAGCCGACAGGGCAGATGCAGCTCCCGGAGGACCCGGCGGTGGCGGGGTGGTACCGGTACGGCGCCGATGCCGCCAGCACGGCCGGACTCGTCGTGCTGGCCGCGCACGTGGACGCCGTCGGATACCCCATCGGCCCGCTCTCCCGGTTGCGCGAGCTCGGCGCCGGAGCGACCGTCGAGGTGACCGACGCGAACGGCGTGCCCCGGACCTACGCGGTGGAGTCGCTGGCCTTCTACGAGAAGGCGGCTCTCCCCACCGGGGAGCTGTTCGCCAGGGAGGGCCCGCCCGGCCTGGTCCTCATCACGTGCGGAGGACCCTTCGACAGCACGACCGGCCACTACCGCGATAATGTCGTCGCCATCGCACGGCCCGCCTGAGCACCCGCACCCGACGCCCCGAACGGAAGGGAGGCGCGCATGACCTCCGCGGACGACCCCGACGACGAGACGCAGCTCAACGAGCGCTTCGTCCGGGGCGACGAGGATGCCCTCGCCGAGCTGTATCGGCGGTGGTCACCGGTGGTGTTCACGCTCGCGTTGCGCTCCCTCGGTGATCGCGCCGACGCCGCCGACGTGACGCAGCGCACGTTCGTGTCGGCCTGGACGTCGAGAACGGGGTACGACCCGTCGAAGGCCCGCCTGAGCACGTGGCTGGTGACCATCGCCCGGCGCCGCATCGCCGACATGCACGAGTCGCGGGCCCGCATCCAGCGGCTGCAGGAGGAGATGATGCGCGTCACCTCTCCCGACGATCTCGTCAGCGCACCGGTCGACCTGTCGCAGTCCATCCTGATCGCGAACGAGATGCGGCAGCTGCGACCCGAGGCGCGCGAGGTCATGCGGCTGGCGTTCTTCGACGACCTGACGCACGAGGAGATCGCCCGACGGCTGGACATGCCACTGGGTACCGTGAAGAGCCACATCCGCCGGAGCCTCTCCCGTATGCGCGACCGATTGGAGGTCAACCGTGTCGCACCTTGACCCCGAGCAGCTCGCCCTGCTCGCGCTCGGCGAGCCGGTCGCCTCCGAGCGCGAGCGCGCGCACCTCGACCAGTGCCGGGCGTGCGCCGCCG
>NZ_SSDM01000030.1:0-2239 GCF_004794375.1 Microbacterium sp. K35
CGCCCCCGCGGCCACCGACACGATCGGCTCGGCGTCGCGCGTCGCGCCCAGCGCCGCGGCCCCCGCCCTGAGCAGATTCGAGATGAGCGAGCCGGAGCGGTAGACGCCGCGGACCCCGTCCTGCGCGCGCAGGACCTGTTCGATCCGGGCGGCCAGCTCGCGACGACCCTCGCCGTCGATCGTCGGATCCTGCGTCATCACGACACCTCCCTGATGTCCTTGACGGTCACGTCGATCGCGGCGATGGTGAGTTCGGTGTGCCGGCGCAGCCGCGCGTCCACCTCGGTACGGAGCCGGTCGGCCAGCCCGCGGATCGGCTCGCCGTGCAGCACGCTCGCGTCGATCGCCACGCGCACGGGAGCACCCGGCGTCGTGACATCGCCCTCCAGGCGGCATCGCCCGACGAGCACGCCGGGGACCGCCTCCTCGGCCGCCCGCACGAGACCGCGCACCGCGCCCTCGGTGATCGCCAGCTCCACCGCAGGGTCGTCGGAGGCGAACGGGATGCGGCGTCCCGCCCTGGCGTCCATCGCGATCCCGCTCAGGATCCGGTCGATCCACCCCTCCTCGACCGCGGGCTCCGCCGCGGTGTCGGCCGCCATCAGCGCGTCGCCCAGTCCGTGCAGCCGCTCGAGCGCGTCGAGGGCGAGCTGGCACCCCGGCGATTCCTCGATCGAGGCCACGCGCGGCTGACGCCCCGCCTCGAGGTAGTCGGCGAGCTCCTCGATCGTGTGCCCGTCGAGGTCGTCGGGCTCCAGTCCGAGACCGCGCAGGTCCGGGTTCTCGTGGTCGTCGTTCATCGCCACGCCTCCATCCGGGTGATCAGGAATCCGCGCGCACGGGCCAGCAGCCCGCGCACCGTGCTGACGGGGACGCCGAGCTCCGCGGCGATCTCGTCGTAGCTGTACCCGCCCATCTCGCGCAGCACCCAGCATTCGCGCTGCGCCTCCGGGAGCTCCCGCAGCGCGGCTCCCAGTGCCGCGACGCCCTCGCGCACCTCCACCACCGCCGACGGCGAGGCGTGCAGGGGTGCCGGCCGGTCGATCTCGGTCACATCGACCGCCGGGCGGTGGCGCCGGAGCCGGTCCACGGCCTTGCGACTCACGATGCGCATCAGCCAGCTCTTGACCTTGCCGGGGTCGTCGAGCTCGCCGAACCGCTGCCACGCGGTCACGAACGCCTCCTGCACGGTGTCGTCCACTTCGGCCGAGCCGTTCAGCATGCGCTGCGTGTACGCGCGCATCATCGGCGTGTACCTCCGCACCAGCACCGCGAACGCCTCGACGTCGCCGTCCATGGCGCGACCCGCGACGATGTGATCCCCGGCCTGTTCCAGCGGGCCGCGAGAGCCATCCGCTGCCATTCCCCCACCCTTCGTTCCGCTTCCCCTGCAGGTTCGGAGCGCGTGCGGCGACGGATCGGATCCGTGCGCACGGCTCGGCCGCAGGGAGCGCCCCGACCGGGGGCGCCCCCTGCGCGAGCGGGATCACTTCTTGAACGCGTCCTTGACATCCTCGGCGGCGTTCCGCACATCGCCCTTCGCCTGCTCGGCCTTGCCCTCGGCGACGAGCCGGTCGTTGTCGGTGACCTCGCCGACGACCTCCTTCGCCTTGCCGGCGATCTTCTCGGCGGCGGCCTTGATCTTGTTCTCTCCGCTCATGGCGGCTCCTTTCCTCACGCGACCCCGGCTCTCGGGGTCGACGACGTCCGGGCGGTGCGGGACCGGTGCCCCGCCTCGCCCGCGCCGGCCAGCGACCGGCGCATCCTCTGCCTCGACCGGAACAGCTCGCGCCACCCGCGGTCCGCGACGTGCACGACCACCGGCACCTCCACGCCCAGCAACCGGTCCCACTCCGCGACGGCCGCTTCGGCCGCGGCGACGACGGCCCCCAGAGCCGCCCCCTTCCGCGGCGTCACGACGAGCCCGAGGGCGGTACGACGGCCCGCCCGACGCGCGACCGTCCGCGCCGACACCACGTCGGCCCGAGCCGCGAGCGTCTCCGCCAGCACGCCGTCGGCCACACCGCGGTCCACCCGGGTCGTCCCCCGAGGACCCGGCACCGCGAGCACCTCGCGCACGCGACCGCGGCCCTGCGTGAGCAGGAACGCGATCAGCAGGACGACCACGACCAGGGCCGCGGCCGCGGCGGACACGGCCGCGAGCGGGAACTCCCCGATGCTCCCGAGGTCGACCGTCGCGGCCGATGCATCGGCGGACGCCCGCTCGACCGCCGATGCA
>NZ_SSDM01000303.1:0-8140 GCF_004794375.1 Microbacterium sp. K35
CCTCCGGTGCAGCCTCCCGCGGTGCAGCCGCCGCCGACGCCCCCCGTGCAGCCGCCCGTGGTTCCGCCGACCCGTCGGTCGTCGAGGCCGGCTCCGACCGAGGAATGAGCGCCATGCGGGACGGCCGGCTGGGCGTCGGCATCGTCGGTGCAGGTCGCGTCGGGCCCGTGCTGGGCGCTGCGCTCGCCGGCGCAGGTCACGCCGTCGTCGGTATGACCAGTGGATCCGACGACGAACGAGCCTCGGCCGTGCTCCCCGGTGTGCCCGTGCTCGAGACGCAGGAGGTCGTCCGCCGGGCCGAGCTCGTGATCCTCGCCGTGCCCTCCGAGCAGCTCCCGGCGCTTGTCGCCGGCATCGCCGAAGTGGGTGGGTGGCAGGTGGGTCAGCTGGTGCTGCACACCGATGCGGCGCACGGCATCGAGGTGCTCCGTCCTGCCGCTGAGCGCGGAGCGATCCCGCTGGCGGTGCACCCGGCGATCACGTTCACCGGGACATCGATCGATCTCCGTCAGTTGCAGGCCGGCTATGCCGCGGTGACCGCTCCCGCGGCCGTCCTTCCCATCGCGCAGGCGCTGGCCGTGGAGATGGGCTGCGAACCGGTGGTGATCGCGGACGCGGACCGGCCTGCGTACGCGGATGCGATCGCGACTGTGACCGAGTTCTCGCGGTCGATCATCGGGCAGTCCACGTCCCGGCTGCGGGAGATCGGCGTCGACAATCCCGGGGGGTACCTGTCTGCGCTCGTGCAGTCTACGGTGGAGCGGGCGCTGCGCGAGTCGTCCGAGCCGCCACCCCTGATCTGACGGCGCTCACCGTCCGCCCGAGAAGCCGCCGCCGCCCCCGCCGCCCGAGAAGCCGCCGCCGAACGATCCGCCGCTCGACGAGGACCCGGTCGTCGGCGCCGTGTACGTCGCCGCCGACTGCGACGACGACATGAACGCCGCGAGCTGCACGCGCAGCGCGAGCGAGGTGGGATCGCCGATCCAGGCCGCGCCGCGCTGCTCTCGGGTGTAGGCGCGTTCGAGGACCTCGCCCCACTCGTCCTCCATCCCGAACAGCATCGCGTACGGCAGCAGTCGCTCATACACGTGGATCACCTCGGCACCATCGACCTCACGGCGTTCCGCCCCGGTGTACGACTGCAACATGCGCAGCCGGTCCTCCTCGGCCACGCGGATGAACTCGCGCACGCCCTGGAGGTACTCGAGCGTACGGGCACCCTCCGGGGTGAGCACGGTGTGCTTCGAGAACGAGTAGAAGGCGGCGATGCCGACCAGCACCACGGCGAACGCCGCGGCGACGAGCGCCGGGATCGCGGCCAGCCGCCCGCTCGCCACGGCCCAGATGCCCACCCCGAGGCCCGCCAGCGCGATCGCGATGGCACACCACTGCACGACGACGGCGCCGCGACTCCGGGCCCGCTCCGTGAGGCCCCGCGTGGCGGCGGCCGTGGACCCGGCGGTGGTGAGCGCCGACATGCGGGCGGCGAAGCTCTCGCTCGCGGTCGGCAGGTCGACCACGCCTTCCGCGTCGGCGCCGTGGAACAGGGCGTCGAGGGCGGCCGCGTCGAGCTCGTCCGGTGCGGAACCAGCAGGAAGACGGCGAAGTCGGGGTTGCTCGGGGCTGTCCCCCTCCTCGATGCGCAGCGCTCCGCGGACCGCGAGGTGCACGATCTCCGCGGGGATGACGTCCTGCGCCTTCGGGATGACCGCGGCGGCGACGAGCGGCGGCAGCGTGTCGGGCACGTCGTACTGGGCGACGACGATCCCCGTCGCGCGGCGGCGACGTCGGGTGAAACCTGCAACGGCGAGCCACCCCGCGACCGCGACGCCGACCGCGCCGATCGCCGCTATCAGCGGCCCGACGTCCGCGACCGGGTCGGGCGTGCGAGCCGGTGGCTGCTGCACGGTGCCCGCCTCGAACCCGATCGCGACCGTCACGCCGTCCCCGGCCGCAAGGTCTGCCGCCGACGTGCGGAACGTGGCGCCGTCGCCCGTGGGGTCTGGACCGTCGAGCGTGCACGCGGTCGTGGATCCCGCCGGCCCCTGGTAGCAGCGGGTCGAACCGGTGAGCCTCGCGGCCAGCGCGGCGTCCACGTGGACTTCGGCGTCGAACCGCTCGATCGGCTGCGTGCTGTCCAGCGGAAGGAGGTTCCAGTAGAACTCGTCGACCGCGGGCGTCGCGGAGTCTCTCGGCGACGTGGCCAAGACGACATCGCTCATCTCGTACTCGATCACATACGTCGTCAGGCCGCGCGCGTACTGGTCGTCGCCGGTGAGCACCAGCAGCAGTCCGTCCTCGTCGTCGGTCTCGAACGGGACGTCGCGCCCTTCGCCGTCGGTGACGGACAGCACGCGGGTGTCGATGCGGGCGTTCTCGTACGAGGTCGCGAGGCCCCGGACGATCCCGCGGTTCTGGTCGAACTCAGGGAACCGTGCCACGAGGGTCTCGGTCACGTGGAGGCGAGCGCGACCGTCGACGAGACTCAGGTCGTAGGTGGCGTCCCACGACGCGTACGAGAAGTCGTCCACGTCGGCGGCGGCCGCAGCGGCCGCGGCTGCCGGCGCGACCGCAGCGCGGTCCGACCGGGCGGAGGCGAGTGCCGGAGCGGCGGAGGCCGATGCGACGGGGAGGACGATGGCGCCGGCGGCGAGGACGAGGGCGGCGGAAGCGCGGGCGATCCTGGAGAGGGCCATGCACCGAGGCTACCCAGCGACGGCCGCGGGCCCGCATCGCGCCTCGGTAAACTGGGGGAGACTTTCAAGGAGCCCCGCACATGACTGACGCGTCCGCCGCGCCCGAATCGGCCACGACCGACTCTTCCCCCGAGGACGACGTCCACGAGCAGAAGGCGGTGCGACTCGCCAAGCGCGAGCGCCTGATCGCCCGACGCTCGGATGCGGGGGGCGGCGCGTTCCCCGTGGGCGTGCCGGTGACCCACTCGATCCCCGCCCTGCGTGCGGAGTACGGCGAGCTGGAGGCGGGCGCGGAGACCGGTGTCGTGGTCGGGGTGGCTGGCCGCGTGGTCTTCAGCCGCAACACCGGCAAGCTCTGTTTCGCGACGCTGCAGGCCGGCGACGGCAGCCGCATCCAGGCGATGGTCTCGCTCGCGAACGTGGGCGAGGAGTCGCTGGCCGACTGGAAGGAATACGTCGACCTCGGCGACCACGTGTTCGTGCACGGCGAGGTCATCTCGAGCCGCCGCGGAGAGCTGTCGATCATGGCGGACGACTGGGCGATCGCGTCGAAGGCCATCCTGCCGCTGCCGAACGCCTATGCGGAGCTCAGCGAGGAGGGCCGCGTGCGCAGCCGCTACCTCGACCTGATCGTGCGCGAGCAGGCCCGCAC
The DNA here is from genome assembly GCF_004794375.1 of Microbacterium sp. K35. NCBI lineage: Bacteria > Bacillati > Actinomycetota > Actinomycetes > Micrococcales > Microbacteriaceae > Microbacterium > Microbacterium sp. K35. The sequence goes on from NZ_SSDM01000303.1 coordinate 3,349, forward strand.
GACCGTCCGGGCGCGCGCCGCCGTGAACGCCAGCCTGCGGGCGACGTTCGCGAGCCACGACTACCTCGAGGTCGAGACCCCGATGCTGCAGGTGCAGCACGGTGGGGCGTCGGCGCGTCCGTTCGTCACGCACTCGAATGCGTTCGACACCGAGCTCTACCTGCGCATCGCTCCGGAGCTGTACCTCAAGCGGGCCGTGGTCGGCGGGATCGAGCGCGTGTTCGAGATCAACCGCAACTTCCGCAACGAGGGCGCCGACTCGACGCACAGCCCCGAGTTCGCGATGCTCGAGGCCTACCAGGCCTACGGGGACTACAACCAGATGGCCGCCCTCACGCAGGAGCTCGTGCAGCAGGCGGCGATCGCGGTCTCCGGCTCGACGACCGTGACCTGGGCGGACGGCACCGAGTACGACCTCGGCGGCGAGTGGGACCGCATCTCCATGTACGAGTCGCTGTCGGCGGCGTCGGGCCGCACGGTGACGCCGCAGGACGCGGTGGAGGACCTGATCTCGTTCGCGCAGGCCCACGGTGTGGACGTGCCGCCGCAGGCCACGCACGGCAAGCTGGTGGAGGAGCTCTGGGAGCACTTCGTGAAGGGCGACCTGGTGCGCCCGACCTTCGTGATGGACTTCCCCGTCGACACCTCGCCCCTCGTGCGCGAGCACCGCTCGATCGCGGGCGTCGTGGAGAAGTGGGACCTCTACATCCGCGGGTTCGAGCTCGCGACGGGGTACTCGGAGCTGGTCGACCCGGTCATCCAGCGGGAGCGGTTCGAGGAGCAGGCGAAGCTCGCGGCCCGTGGCGATGTCGAGGCGATGCCGATCGATCAGGAGTTCCTGCGGGCACTCGAGCACGGCATGCCGCCGTCCGGCGGCATGGGGATGGGGATCGACCGTCTGCTGATGGCCATCACCGGCCTGGGCATCCGCGAGACCATCCTCTTCCCCCTCGTGAAGTGACCGGCACCCGTTCATCGGCGGGTCCGTCCGCGGAAGGCCCAGTCGGGTAGCGCCTCCTCGGCGATCAGCCGCTCGAGGAGCATGGCGAGGCTGTACTCCCGATCGATGTCGCGCGCGAGCTCGACGTAGCGACCGGCGTGCGTGGCGCGGCCGAGTGCCCACGACAGCCACGCCGCTGCGGTGAGGGGCGCGGGTCGTGCCGTGCGTGGTGCCCTCGCTGCGGCATGACGCACCACCTGCAACGCGCTGCGGAGCCGATTCGGATCGGGTGCGGGTCCGCGGCCGACGAACACCCGCCCGAGCTCGTCGGGGATCGGGCTGCCCGAGGCGGTGAAGGCGAGCTGCGCCTGGAGCGCACGGATACCGCCCTCTCGATCGCTCGCCCACTGCGCAAGGGCGGCGTCGCGGAGCGCGGGGCGCTGAAGGCACCAGAGCAGCGCCGCCCAGGCGAAGGGCGGGATCGTGTCCGGGCCCTTCAGCACCGCTTCGAAGAGCCCGGGGAGGTCGTCCAGCAGCGCGAGCGCGGCGAGCGCCTGCGGATCCTCCCGACCGGACACGCGGCCCTTCCCGTCCAGCGCGCCGCGGAGCCCGGTCAGCGCGCGCTCGACGCGCTGGCGCTCGGGTGCCCCCACGCGCGGAACCCGGGCTCCCGCGAGCTGGTCGCCGGACACGTCGCCGATCGAGGGGTGCGCGGGCGTGGGGCCGATCTCGGCGAGCGGCTTCAGCGTCGGCTTCCGGTCGAGGTAGCTGCTCCACCCGCCCGGCGTCACGCAGAGAGCATCCATCACTCGCATGCCCGCACCGCGCAGGCCGGCGAGAAGATGATCCACCACCACGGCGCCGGGCAGCACCAGGCCGTCCGCCGTCGTGACGCTCTCCTCGTCCGTGTACACGACGACGGCGGCGCCGTCCGTGCCGCGGACGCGCTGCAGGAGCCGCACGGCCGAGGCGGCGTAGCGGCCGGGGGGCATCGCGTCGTCGGGCGGGTCGAGCCGCATCGCCCCGTCGGTGCGGGAGCCGCGGAACGGCAGGAGCACGATGCTCCGGCGCGGAGTGAACCCGGCGAGGGTGGGGACGATGCCCAGGAACTGGGCGGAGTCGGAGGCGTTGAGCACGGTGGTCATCCCGAGAGCATCGCCCGGTGGGCATCGCGTGACGGGCCGCGAACCCGCAGTCGGGGGAGCATTCGTGGGAACCGGGCTCTGTGGAGGAGACCCTCGCGTACCATGGAGTCATGGACAACTTCTGGCTCGCCGCGGCATGGTCGCTCCTGCCGACCATCGGAGTCAGCATCGTGTTCGTCGTCGTCCTCCGCGGCATCCTGCGCTTCGACCGCACCGAGCGGAAGGTGCACGCCCAGATCGAGGCCGAGGAACGCGCCGCGCGCGGACTCCCGCCGCGCACCTGAGTCCGACCCATCCGCTACTGTGAAGCGAGCGTGCCTGGTCTGGCGCGCACCGGGGTCATGACCCCTGATGCGGGCGAGGGGGTGCGATGACAGCCTGGACCTGGGGCTGGTGGTTCGCGGTCTTCCTCCTGCTCCTCGACATCACGATCCGCGTCACCGCCATCATCGTGATCCCGCGCAACCGGCGTCCCACGGCAGCGATGGCGTGGCTGCTGGCGGTGTTCTTCATCCCCTTCGTCGGCGTGTTCCTCTTCCTCCTCATCGGCAACCCGCGACTGCCGCGGGCCCGCCGCCGCAAGCAGGACCAGATCAACGAGTACATCGCCGAGACCAGCGAGCACCTGCACTTCGGCACGCTGCGTCCGAACGCCCCCGCGTGGTTCGGACCGATCGTGCAGATGAACCAGCGCCTCGGAGCCCTCCCGCTCTCCGGTGACAACGGCGCGCACCTGATCTCCGACTACCAGGAGTCGCTCGACGAGATGGCGGAGGCGATCCGCACCGCCCAGGACTACGTGCACGTCGAGTTCTACATCCTGCAGTCCGACGAATCGACCGACAACTTCTTCCGCGCGCTCGAAGAGGTCGCGGCACGCGGGGTCGCGGTGCGCGTCCTGCTCGACCACTGGGCCAACCGGGGCAAGCCGCGCTACCGCCAGACCGTCGCACGACTCAACGCGATGGGGGCCGACTGGCACCTGATGCTGCCCGTGCAGCCGCTCAAGGGGAAGATGCAGCGCCCCGACCTGCGCAACCACCGCAAGCTGCTCGTCGTCGACGGGAACATCGCGTTCCTCGGGTCGCAGAACATCACCGACTCGACCTACAACCTGCGCAAGAACATCCGCCGCGGACTGCACTGGGTCGACCTCATGGTGCGCCTCGACGGCCCGGTCGTGCTGAGCGTGAACGCCATCTTCCTGAGCGACTGGTACAGCGAGACCGATGTGGTCCTCCAGGAGATCGACATCGCGCACGCCAACATCGGCTCCGGCGATCTGGACTGCCAGGTCGTGCCGTCCGGTCCGGGGTTCGAGGTGGAGAACAACCTCCGGCTCTTCCTCGCGCTGCTGTACGCGGCGAAGAAGCAGATCATGATCATCAGCCCGTACTTCGTCCCGGACGAGGCGCTGCTGCTGGCCGTCACCGCAGCGGTCGATCGCGGCGTCCAGGTCGAGCTGTTCGTCTCGGAGGAGGGCGACCAGGCGATGGTCTACCACGCCCAGCGCAGCTACTACGAGGTGCTGCTGCGGGCGGGGGTGCGCATCTGGATGTACCGCAAGCCCTACATCCTGCACACCAAGAGCCTCACGATCGACGACGAGGTGGCGGTGATCGGCTCGAGCAACATGGACATGCGCTCGTTCGGCCTCAACCTCGAGGTGTCGATGCTCGTCCGTGGCGAGGAGTTCGTCAGGGAGATGCGCGAGGTGGAGGACAAGTACCGGTCGCTCAGCCGCGAGCTCACGCTCGAGGAGTGGATGCAGCAGCCGCTGCGGTCCACCGTGCTCGACAACCTGGCGCGGCTCACCTCGGCGCTGCAGTGACCGGCCCCGCGCGCCGAGGCCCGTAGGCAGGGGAGGATGCCGCGAGTACCCTGAGGGCATGACTCCTCGCCGGCTCCTCCTCGTCGCGTCCTCCGCGCTCGCCGCGGCCCTGCTCCTCGCCGGTTGCACGGTGGGTCCGGGCAACACCGCCCCGAACTCGACATCGGAGCCGTCGAGCGGTCCGGGCAACGCGGGCGGCGGCGACGATTCGGGCGACCTGGAGGGCGCACTGCTCGACGACGGGCGCATGTTCGCGGTCGTCAGCTGGGGCTCCTCCACGTGCCTGCCCCAGGTCGACCAGGTCTCCGCGGAGGGCCAGACGGTGTCGGTCACGCTGGTCGAACCCGAGGGTGACGGCGCGACGGAGAAGGCGTGCACGGCGGATCTCGCTCCGCGCGCGAGCGTCGGCGCGCTGCCGGAGGGCGTGGATCCGACCAAGGACATCACCCTCCAGGTGACCTACGGGGACGTTTCCGACGACATCGACCTCGACGGCGACCCGGACGCGACCGGCACCCCGGGCGACCCGACGTCGTACGAGCCGTCCGCGGGATGGTTCGACGACGGCGGGCTGGTGCTGCTGACGTGGGGCTCGTCCGGATGCCCGCCGGTCGTGGAATCGGCCGAGGGCTCGGGCTCCGCGGGCACGGTCACCTTCGTCACCGACGACACCCAGGTGTGCACGATGGACATGGCCCCGCGTGCGACCGTGATCGAGTTCCCCGAGGACGACGTGGACGACGACGCGCCGTTCACCCTCACGCTCGTGGGCGGCGGACTCGACGGCACGGTGCAGGTGCGCTGACCCCGGCGCCGCCCCGTCAGAGGATGTGCACGGGGTGGCCGGCGGGCAGCGCCAGCAGCAGAGCGCCCGGG
>NZ_SSDM01000304.1:0-9377 GCF_004794375.1 Microbacterium sp. K35
GTCCGCCGCGATGGCCGAGGCGGCCGCGGACGCCCAGGTCGTGGTCATGGCGGCGGCGGTGGCCGACTATCGCCCGGTCGAGGTGTCGGCGCGCAAGCTCACGAAGGACACCGGGGGCGTGCCGCCGATCGAGCTCGTGGAGAACGAGGACATCGTCGCCGGGCTCGCGGCCGCTCGGCGCGCGGGACAGCTCGTGATCGCGTTCGCCGCGGAGACGCCGGAGGACGAGGCCGCGATGCTCGACCGCGCCCGCGCGAAGCAGCAGCGCAAGGGGGTCGACCTGCTGGTGGTGAACGAGGTCGGCTGGGACCGCGGCTTCGAGCGCGCGGAGAACACCGTGCACATCCTCGGTCCTGGCGGTACCGCGGCCGGCACCGCGTCGGGATCGAAGCGCGAGGTCGCCGCCGCGGTCTGGGATGCCATCGTCCGGGAGAGGTGACGACGGGCTGGAGGCGCGACCCCCGGAATGGTAAACTTGAGTCAACACGGCTCAACTTTTATCCCGTCCCCGGACTTCGGCGGCGGGGCCGACCAGAAGGAGTACCTCCAGGAGGAGCGCATGACCACCCCGCAGACCGGATCCCCGAACCAGGAACAGCAGTCCGCCCTCGAGCAGTTCGGCATCAACCTGACCGACCGCGCCCGCGAGGGCAAGCTCGACCCCGTCATCGGACGGGACAGCGAGATCCGACGCGTCAGCCAGGTCCTCACGCGTCGCACCAAGAACAACCCGGTGCTGATCGGCGAGCCCGGCGTCGGCAAGACGGCCGTCGTCGAAGGGCTCGCGCAGCGCATCGTCGCGGGCGACGTGGCCGAGTCGCTGAAGGACAAGGAGCTCGTCACCCTCGACATCTCCGCCCTCGTGGCCGGTGCCATGTACCGCGGGCAGTTCGAGGAGCGGCTGAAGCAGGTGCTCAAGGAGATCACCGAATCGGACGGGCGCGTCATCACCTTCATCGACGAGCTGCACGTGCTCATGGGCGCGGGCGGCGGGGAGGGCTCCGTCGCGGCCTCCAACATGCTCAAGCCGATGCTGGCCCGCGGCGAGCTGCGGCTCATCGGCGCGACCACGCTCAACGAGTACCGCGAGTTCATCGAGAAGGACGCGGCCCTGGAGCGCCGGTTCCAGCAGGTGTACGTGGGAGAGCCCTCGGTCGAGGACACGATCGCGATCCTCCGCGGCCTCAAGGGTCGCTACGAGGCGCACCACGGGGTGACGATCTCGGACAGCGCCCTCGTGGCTGCGGCCGCCCTGTCCAACCGGTACCTGCCCGCTCGGCAGCTCCCGGACAAGGCCATCGACCTGATCGACGAGTCGATGTCGCGGCTCAAGATGGAGATCGACTCCTCCCCGGTCGAGATCGACCAGCTCAAGCGTCAGGTCGACCGGCTCAAGCTGGAGGAGCTGGCCCTCAAGCGCGAGAAGGATGCCGCCTCGAAGGAGCGCCTCGGGGCGCTGCGCGAGCACCTGGTCGAGCTGGAGAAGGAGCTCGCCGGCCTCGAGGCCCGCTGGGCGCGCGAGCGTCAGGGGCTCAACCGGGTCGGCGAGCTGAAGAAGCAGCTCGACGACGCCGTCACCCAGCGCGACCTCGCGATGCGCAACGCCGACTACACGAAGGCGTCCAAGCTCGAGTACGAGACCATCAAGCGGCTGGAGCGCGAGATCGCCGAAGCGGAGCAGGCGGAGGCGACCACCTCGACCGAGCCGCGCATGGTGAACGAGCAGGTGACCGAGGAGGACATCGCCGCGGTGATCGCCGCCTGGACGGGCATCCCCGTCGGGCGTCTGCTCCAGGGCGAGAGCGAGAAGCTGCTGCACCTGGAGAACGAGCTCGGCAAGCGGCTGATCGGCCAGAAGGACGCCGTGAAGGCCGTGTCCGACGCGGTGCGCCGCTCCCGTGCGGGCATCAGCGACCCCGGCCGTCCGACCGGATCGTTCCTGTTCCTCGGGCCGACCGGTGTCGGAAAGACCGAGCTGGCCAAGGCGCTCGCCGCGTTCCTCTTCGACGACGAGCACGCCATGGTGCGCATCGACATGTCGGAGTACGGCGAGAAGCACTCGGTCTCCCGGCTCGTCGGCGCCCCTCCCGGGTACGTCGGCTACGAGCAGGGCGGCCAGCTCACCGAGGCCGTGCGGCGGCGCCCGTACAGCGTGGTGCTGCTCGACGAGGTGGAGAAGGCGCACCCCGAGGTGTTCGACGTGCTGCTGCAGGTGCTCGACGACGGCCGCCTCACCGACGGTCAGGGTCGCACGGTCGACTTCTCGAACGTGATCCTGATCCTCACCTCGAACCTCGGCTCGCCGATCCTCATCGACCCCGTGCTCTCGCCCGACGAGAAGCGCGAGCAGGTGATGGCGCTCGTGCGGCAGGCGTTCCGCCCGGAGTTCCTCAACCGGCTCGACGACATCGTGATGTTCAGCGCGCTGAGCGAGGACGACCTCGCGCAGATCGTGGAGCTGTCGGTCGACCAGCTGCACGACCGGCTCAAGGACCGCCGGCTCACGCTCGCCGTCACCCCGGACGCGCGGGCGTGGCTCGCCGAACGCGGCTACGACCCGATGTTCGGTGCGCGGCCGCTGCGCCGGCTCATCCAGACCGAGGTGCAGAACAAGCTGGCCACGGCGCTGCTCTCCGGTGGCGTGCGCGACGGCGACACCGTCCGCGTGGACGTGGCGGCCGACGGCTCGGGACTCGTGCTCACGTCGACGACCCCCGAGCCCGAGCCCGCGGAGGATGACGACGACGTGATCGAGGCCGAGCTGCTCGACGACTGAGACTCCGTCACCACACGAGAGCCCCGTCCCGGAAACCCGGGGCGGGGCTCTTCGCCGTCAGTCCGACGGCCGGCTGCGGAGGCCGCCGAGGGCGTCGCGCTCCAGCTCCCGGCCGATCAGCGAGTGCCGGCGGGAGTAGGCGAAGTAGATCACCAGGCCCAGCGCGAGCCAGATCGCGAACCGCACCCAGGTCTCGGTGCTGAGGTTCAGCATCAGCCAGAAGCAGGCGATCGCGGAGATCCACGGGAGCCAGGGCGACAGCGGCACCGTGAACGGCCGCTCCAGGTCGGGGCGGCTCTTGCGCAGGATCGGCACCCCGATGCTCACGAGCACGAACGCCGAGAGGGTGCCGATGTTGATCATGTCGCCCAGCACCTGCACGTCGGTGAATCCGGCGATGATCGCGATCACCACCCCGACGATCAGCTGGATGCGGATGGGGGTGCCGCGCTTGGCGTCGGTCACGCTGAGTGAGCGGGGCAGCAGGCCGTCACGGCTCATCGCGAAGACCACGCGCGCCAGACCCATGAGCAGCACCATGACCACCGTGGTGAGCCCCACGAGGCTGCCGATCGCGATCACCTGCGCCGCCCACGTCGCCCCGACCAGCTCGAACGCACTGGACAGCGACGGCTCGTCGAGCTTGGCCAGCTCGGTGTACGACACCATCCCGGTGATGACGATCGCGACCAGCACGTAGAGCACGGTCACGATCACGAGCCCGAGGATGATGCCGCGCGGCACGGTGCGCTTGGGGTCCTTCGTCTCCTCGGCGCTGGTGGCGACGACGTCGAACCCGATGAACGCGAAGAACACCAGGGCCGCGCCGCTGAGGATCCCGAACACGCCGTAGATCGACGGGTCGGCGCCGGTCATGAAGGAGAACAGCGACTGCGTCCAGGCGCTCTCCGAGGCGACGCCCTCCTGCGCCGGCGGCACGAACGGGGTGTAGTTGGCGCCGTTGATGAAGAACAGCCCCACGACGATGACGAACAGCACGATCGCGACCTTGATGACCGTGAACACGCTGTTGACGCGGCTGGACAGCCGCGTGCCGAGCGCGAGCAGCACGGTGAAGATCGCCACGATCACGACGGGACCCCAGTCGAAGCTGAGCGGGCCGAGCTGCAGCGTCATCGGGATCTGCAGGTCGAACAGCGACACGGCGTCGCCCAGGTAGACGCCCCAGTACTTGGCGATCACCGCGGAGGCCATCAGCATCTCGAGGATGAGATCCCAGCCGATGATCCAGGCCAGGAACTCGCCCAGCGTCGAGTACGTGAACGTGTACGCGGACCCGGCCACCGGGATGGAGGAGGCGAACTCCGCGTAGCAGAGGATCGCGAGACCGCAGACGGCCGCCGCGATGATGAACGAGATGATGACGGCCGGGCCCGCGTGTCGCGCGGAGGCCTCGGCGCCGACGGAGAAGATGCCGGCGCCGACCGCGACCGCGACACCCATGACGGCGAGATCCCACACGCCGAGGGATCGCTTCAGCGATCTCTGCTCGTCGTGGGTCTCGGCGATCGACTGCTCGACGGACTTGACCCTGCGCTGGAATGCCATGCCGACGATTGTAGGTGCGGGGGGTCGTGCCGCACCCCTCACAAAAGGCCGCCCGATACGGCGAGGCCCGGCCCCGTGCGGGGACCGGGCCTCGTCGCGGCGGAGCGCCGGCGTGCGCGCGACTCAGGCGCTGAGGAGCACGGTCTCCGCGATCGGGCGACGCACGCGCGGGGCGACCTCGCGCTCCTGCAGCGGCTCCGGCAGCGCGGCGATGTCGCCCAGCTCGCCGAGCGCGATGACGGTGGTGGGGGTGAAGCGCGGCTCCAGGTCGGCGAACTCGCGCACGACCTCCGGGTCGAAGCCGCTCATCTGGTGCACGACGAGGCCGTCATGGTGCGCCTGCACGGAGAGGTGGGCGACGGCCTGGCCGAGGTCGTACAGGGCGTGGGTGAGTGGCGTGCCGTCGGCGGTCTCGGTCTCGGCGATCGCGACGATCAGCGCCGCGGCGTTGCCGGCCCACGCCTGGTTGAAGCCCATCAGCGCGTCGACGATCTGCGCGTGGAGTGCGGTGCCGCGACGGGCGACCAGGAAGCGCCAGGGCTGGGTGTTGTTGGCGGAGGGGCTCCAGCGGGCGGCCTCCAGGGCGGTGGCGAGCTTGTCCTCGTCGATCGCGTTCTGCGCGTCGTAGGCGCGGGGGCTCCAGCGACCGGCGAGGACGTCGAGGACGGGGTGCTCGGTCGGGGCGGTGCGGTCGATGACGGGAGTGCTCACGGAAGTGCCTTTCGGACGGTGGGATGGATCGGACGCCGTCGTCCGGGCTACTCCCCACCCAACTCATACATGCGCATGCATATTCCCGCGCGTCAGCGGCGGATGCTCAGCGGCCGAGCGCCCACCGGGCCCGGCGCCGCACCACGCCCGCGAGTCGCCGCGCCCGCACGCCCATCGGCTGCTCCCGTGCGGCCGTCAGCAGCTTCGCGTCGTACGCGGCCCGGAGTTCGCGCGCCCACCGTCGGGTGATCGCCCGGTCGGAGAACTCGGCCGCCCTGGCCCGCGCCTTCCTCCGCATGCCCTCGACCCGCCCGGGCGGCATCGCGGCGAGCTCCGCGATCCGCTGGGCGAGCCCGTCCACGTCGCCCTCGGGGAGCAGGAAGCCGTTCACCCCGTCGCGGATCATGTCGGCCGGGCCGTAGCGGATGTCGTAGGCGAGCGGGATGCACCCGGCCGCCATGCTCTCCACGAGCACGAGGGGCAGCCCCTCCGACGTCGACGTGAGCAGGCTGAACCCGGCGGTCGCGAACTCCTCCCGTGCGTGCGGGTCGAAGCCGCGCAACCGGATCCACTCCTCGGCGCCGAGATCGCGGATGCGCGCGGCCAGCTTCGGCTCGTCCGGGCCCTCGCCGATGACGTCGGCCTCGATCCGGGCGTCCGCGGTGTGGGCCTTCGCGAGCGCCTCGATCGCGTGGCCCAGGCGCTTGCGCTTGTCCAGCGACGCGACCACCACGCCGCGGGTGGCCGGACGGGGTGCGGAGACCGCGGGCGGCAGCGTCACCTCGTTCGGGATCGTGCGCACGCGGGCCTGCACGCCCAGGGCGGCCAGGTCTTCCACGAGGTCGCTGCGCTGCCGCTCGGTCAGCACCACGATCTCGTCGAAGTCTCCCGCGCGTCGCAGGACGCCCTCCCGGGAGGCGCGGAGCGTCCGCGGGCGTCCGGCCACCCGGTGCGAGGCGTGCACGACGTGCAGGGTCGTCACGTGGTCACGGCGGTATCCCGCGACCGGTCGCGCGGCGGTCTTCGAGTCGACCAGCAGGAAGCTCGCGCGCCCCGCCGTCAGGCGGTCGAACCACCAGCGGTACAGCCCCCAGCTGGTGCGCCAGGAGCGCAGCGGGGTCCCGTCGACGCCGTAGACGACCACGCGCCGCTCCGCCCCCTCGCGCTCGGTCGCCAGGAGGGAGCCGTCGCGGCGGAACCGGTCGACCGACAGGTGTCCGTCCCCGTCTCGGCGTGCGCGGCTGAGCACCACGCCGTCGTGCTCGCGCACGGTGTCGTCGTCTTCCGGGGCCAGCAGCGGCGGCAGCGTCGGGATGAGGCCCCGGGGTGCGGGCGGGGTGGCGCGCAGCTCGTCCCACAGGTTGCGGATGCGCAGCCCGTCGATCAGCTCGCCCTTCGCCCGCAGCCGCTCCGAGAGCTCGGGGTAGTCGGGGCCGTCGTCGAGCGTCAGCAGGTCGACGTCGACGCCCCCGATCCGGCGGAACGAGCGGGACCGGCGCAGCATCGCGCTCGTCATCCCCCCGTACTGCTCCGTGATGCCCCAGGTGAGGGCGAAGTGCCGGGCGGCCGGGAGGCGGGGAGGGAAGAGCGACATCTTGCCGAGGATAGCCCGGGGCTCTCCGGGGCGCGTCCTCCTCGCGGATGACCGGGCGGATCAGTCGAGGAGGTTGTGCGAGGCGGCGTCGGCGAGGGCGGCCCGCACGGCGCGGATCGACGGGGCGGCGGCCGACACCCGTCGCGCGGAGGAGAAGATCTCGCGGCGCGGGGAGCGCGGCAGCGGGGAGAGGTCGACGGTCGGGGTGTCGCCCGCCCACACCAGCTCGGGGAGCAGCCCGACGGCCAGTCCGGCGTGGATCAGGCGGATGTGCGCCGTGAGGTCGGCGAGCTCGAAGCGCACGTCCGGTTCGAACCCCGCGGTGCGGCACAGCTGCTCGGCCCAGGCGCGCGAGGCGGTGCCCGCCGGCTCCAGCACCCAGGGGGCCGTGCTGGTCGACCGGAGCGTCGTCGCGGGGTCGCCGTGCGCGGGGGAACCGGGGCGCCGGGCGAGCGCGATCGCGTCGTGCGCGAGCGCCACCCGGTCGAGATCGGCGTGGATCGGACGGCTGTGCCCCGGATACTGCTCGGCGAGGATGAGGTCGTCCTCCCGGCCGGAGACCGCGTCGAGGGCGGACTCCGGGTCGCGCTCGGTCACCTCGACCCGGAGGGCGGGGTGACGTTCCGCGAGCGCGGCGAGGGCGCGGGGCAGGAGCGAGTGGGCGGTGGACTGGAACACGGCCAGACGCACGGTCCCCGTCACCTCGGTGAGCGATTCCGCGACCGCGACCCTGGCGTGCTCGAGCTGGTCGAGGATGCCGATCGCCTCGGTCACCAGCACGGTGCCCTGCGGGGTGAGCTGCACACCGCGCCCCACCCGGCGCAGCAGGGGGACGCCCACGTCGCGCTCGAGGGCCGCGAGCTGCTGCGACACCGAGGCCTTGCTGTAGGACAGTGCGTCGGCGACCGCGGAGAGCGTGCCACGACGCGACAGCTCCACGAGCATGCGCAGGCGGGTGATGTCGAGCACGGGGCCTCGCGTCTGTTAAGTCTGAGTGAACAGAATCCACTCGAATCGGTTGATAGACGGAGCCTACCGAGCGGCTGGACAATGATCCAGCCGCACACGTCACCCGGGTGTGCGCTGCCGAGGAAGGTAACCCCGCCCATGACCGTCATCGACGACACCACGCCCCGCACGGAAGAGGTCGCCGCACTCGTGCAGCGCTGGCTCGCCGAGAGCGAGACCCACCCCGTCGAGCCCGCCGCTCAGCGCCTCTCCGAGGTGCTCAAAGACCCGAACGGTCTCGACTTCACGGTCGGCTTCGTCGACGGCGTCATGCGTCCGGAAGACCTCCGCGTCGCCGGGCGCAAGCTCGCCGAGCTCAGCGACATCACCCCCACGCTGCTGCCCGGCTACCTGCGTGCCGCGATCAAGGCCGGCGGCTTCTGGGCGCCCAAGCTCCCCGGCGTCGTCGTCCCCATCTCGCGTCGCGTGCTGCGGGCGATGGTGGGCCACCTCGTGCTCGACGCCACCCCGTCGAAGCTCGGGCCCGCGATCGCGAAGCTGCGCAAGACCGGCAACCGCCTGAACCTCAACCTGCTCGGCGAGGCCGTGCTGGGCGAGCGCGAGGCCGGCCGCCGCCTGCAGGGCACGTACGACTTCCTCGCCCGCCCCGACGTCGACTACGTGTCGATCAAGGTGTCGAGCGTCGTCAGCCAGCTGTCGATGTGGTCGTTCGACGAGGCCGTCGCCGACGTGGTCGAGAAGCTCACGCCGCTCTACCGGCTTGCCGCGAAGGCGGAGGCTGCGGGCAAGGCCAAGTTCATCAACCTCGACATGGAGGAGTACCGCGACCTCGACCTGACGATCGCGGCCTTCACGAGCATCCTCGACCAGCCCGGGCTGGAGGACCTCGAGGCCGGCATCGTGCTGCAGGCCTACCTGCCCGACGCGCTCGGTGCCATGCAGCGCCTGCAGGAGTGGGCCACCGCCCGCCGGGCCAAGGGCGGGGCGCCCATCAAGGTCCGCGTCGTCAAGGGCGCCAACCTCGCGATGGAAGAGGTCGACGCGACCGTGCACGGGTGGCCGCTCGCGACCTACGGCACCAAGCAGGACTCCGACACGAACTACAAGCGGGTGCTCGACTGGGCCATGACCCCCGAGCGCCTCGACGCGGTGCGCATCGGCGTCGCCGGACACAACCTGTTCGACATCGCCTACACCTGGCTCCTCGCGAAGGCGCGCGGCGTGACCGACGCGGTCGAGTACGAGATGCTGCTGGGCATGGCGACCGGTCAGGCCGAGGCCGTGCGCAAGGACGTCGGCCGCCTGCTGCTCTACACGCCGGTCGTGAACCCCGCCGAGTTCGACGTCGCGATCGCCTACCTCGTGCGCCGCCTGGAGGAGAACGCGAGCCCGGAGAACTTCATGTCGGCCGTGTTCGAACTCGCGTCGAACCCGACCCTGCTCACGCGTGAGCGCGAGCGGTTCGAGCGCTCCCTCGCCGCCCTCGCCGCCGACGCCGGGCTGCCGGAGTCGCAGCGGGTTCCGGCACCGCACCGCACGCAGAACCGGGCGGACGAGCGCCCCGCCGGCGTGACCGAGGGCTTCGCGAACCAGCCGGACAGCGACCCCGCGCTCGCCGCGAACCGCGCCTGGGGTCGCGACATCCTGCGCCGCTCCGTCTCCACGACGCTGGGGCGTGACGCGATCGCCGCCGCCCGCATCGAGACCGAGGCCGAGCTCGACGCGGTCTTCACCGCCGCGACCGCCGCCGCCGAGCGG
>NZ_SSDM01000305.1:0-5014 GCF_004794375.1 Microbacterium sp. K35
CCCGCGGCCACGAGCGCGACGACGATCACGGCCGCGGGCAGCAGCAGCGCCTGCGCCATACCCGCCGCGAAGCCCTCCGCCACCTGCGGCGGCAGCGACCCGCCCCCGCTGATGCCCGCCGGCGCGTCCGACAGTCCGGGCAGGTTCGCCTCCAGCCGCGACTGCATGAACGCGGCGATCGACGCCGAACCGATCACCGAGCCGATCGTCCTGGTCGTGTTGTAGATGCCCGCGCCGGCACCGGCCTGCCGCGGCGGCAGCTTGCGCGTGGCCGTGGTCGCGAGCGGACCCCACATGCCCGCGTTGCCGATGCCCATCAGGGCCGACGGCAGCAGGAACATCAGGATCGGGGTGTCCATGGTCGTCAGCGCCGAGTACCAGAGCAGCGCCCCACCCACGCAGAGCAGTCCGGGGATGAGGATCACCCGGGGGTCGACGCGGTCGAGGATCTTGCCGGCCACGGGAGCCAGCACTCCCGACAGCACCGCCATCGGGATGAGCAGCATGGCCGCCTCGGTCGGGGTGAGCCCACGGGCCGTCTGCAGGAAGAACATCATCGGCAGCGACATGCTGGTGACCGTGAAGCCGACCGCGGCGATCGCGACGTTCGCGCCCGAGAAGTTGCGGTCGCGGAACAGCCCGAGCGGCACGAGCGGCTCACTCCGGGTGCGGGCCTGCTGCACGATGAACAGCGCCAGCACCGCGACGCCGGCGATGATCAGGCTCCACACCGAGATCGGACCCCAGATCACACCCCAGTCGAACTTCTCGCCCTCCTGCAGCCCGAACACGATCAGGAACAGGGCCACGGCGCTCAGCACGACACCGACGAGGTCGAAGCGGTGGGGGTGCGTCTTCAGCCTCGGCACCAGGATCCACGCGAGCACGAACGCCACGACACCCACGGGCAGGTTCACGAAGAAGATCCACTCCCAGCCGAGGCCGTCCACCAGCAGGCCGCCCGCGAGCGGACCGACGAGCGTGGCCACGCCGGCGGTCGCCCCCCACAGCCCCATCGCCGCACCGCGCCGCTCCGGCGGGAAGGTGCGCGTGATGACGGCCATGGTCTGCGGCGTCATGAAAGCGGCGCCGAGGCCCTGCACGGCACGCGCCGCGATCAGGCCCTCGAGGGTGGTGGACAGCCCGCACCACAGCGACGCGAGCGTGAACACCGCGAGCCCGATCAGGTAGATGTTCTTCGGGCCGAAGCGGTCACCGAGGCGTCCGGTGATCAGCAGCGGCACCGCGTAGGCCAGCAGGTAGGCGCTGGTGACCCACACGACGTTGTCGAGGTTGTTGGTCTGCGGGTCGAGCGCGGCCTTGATGGCCGGGTTCGCGACCGACACGATCGTGGTGTCGACGAGGATCATGAAGAAGCCGATGACGAGCGCCCACAGGGCGGGCCACGGGCTCTTCGGCGCGTGACCGGCCGCGAACGGGCCGGTCTGAGGCCCTGCGGCCTGGCGGGATTCGGTCATTGCTGTGCAGCCTTTCGCTGAGCGCGGTAGCGGTCGGAGTCGTCGAAGGCGTCCGGCCCCCAGGGGAGATCGTCGCCGTCGAGGCGGGTGAGCAGGGAGTCGAGCCAGCGCAGCTCCGCGTCGAGCAGCGCCTCCTGTCGCTCGATCTCGACGAGGACCTGGGCGGGGACACCCTTGGTGCGGGCGCCGCGGAGCCCGTCATGGTGCAGCGCGTGCGAGTCCCGGAGGGCGGCGCGGCGGTCGTGGAGCAGCGCGACGACATCGGTGCGTTCGAGGTTGTGGGCCTCGGCGAGCGCGACCCGGGCGTCGACCTCGCGATCGATGCGGGGCAGGGCGCGACGCACCCAGGAGACCACCGTCTCGCGCCCCGCGTCGGTGAGCGTGTAGGTCGTGCGCTCCGGCCGCTTTCCGTCGCGGTCGGTCCCGACCTCGGCGAGCAGCCCCGCCCGCTGCAGCCGGGCGACCGTGTGGTACAGCGTGCCGTTGGTGACGGTGATGAGCCGATCGTCGTGCCGAGCGCGCAGCAGCCGGACCATCTCGTAGGGGTGCATGTCGCTCTCGCGCAGCAGCGCGAGCACCATCACGCCGAGCGGCGTGAGCGCGTCCACCGGGTCCTTCGCCATGTCCCCACCTCGATTAGTCCATGTGGACTATACGCCCGATCAGGCTCCCGTGCCACGTCGTGCGCGGCGATACCGGTTCCGGGTGTCTCACCCCAGCCGACGCAGAGCGGAGCCCTTGTGCGCCGCACGATCGCCGCTCTTCTCCGACTCCACGAGATACGCCGGCTCCTCGTCCGAGGCGGTGAAGTGCTGCCCCGCGAACGTGAAGTCCTTCGTCCGCTTCTCGACCACCGTGCCGCGCGTGCGCCCCTGCGACGTGTTCCAGCTCACCCGATCGCCTTTCGCGAGATCCTTCGTCATACCCGCTCCCTTCGATGCGGCGATCCTCGCCCCGGGAGCACGCGGCCCGCGCTCCCCTTGACTTCTGTGCGGGCGCCGCCACGGGAGACCGGGATAATGGGCGGGTGAGCACACCCACGGCAGGCACCGCGCAGAGCATCCCCGGTTGGCGACACCTCTACTCCGGCAAGGTCCGCGACCTCTACGCCTCGGAGGACCCGGCCGACACCCGCATCCTCGTCGTCGCCTCCGACCGGGTGAGCGCCTTCGACGTGGTGCTGTCGCCCGGCATCACCGACAAGGGGGCCCTGCTCACCCGCCTCAGCCGCTGGTGGTTCGCCCAGCTCGACGTGCCGAACCACCTGGCCCCGGGCGAGCTGCCCGAGGAGGTCGCCGACCGCGCGATGCTCGCCCAGTCGCTGGAGATGCTCCCGATCGAGTGCGTCGTGCGCGGCTACATCACCGGCTCCGGCTGGGCCGAGTATCAGGAGCACGGCACGGTGTGCGGCATCACCCTCCCGGACGGCCTGCACAACGGCGACCGGCTGCCCGAACCGCTGTTCACCCCCGCGTACAAGGCGCCGATGGGCGAGCACGACGAGAACATCACGTTCGACCGCGTCGTCGAGCTGGTCGGTGCCGAGCGAGCGGCCGAGCTGCGCGACACCTCCCTGGCCGTGTACGCGAAGGCGGCGGCGATCGCCGAGGAGCGGGGCCTGATCCTGGCCGACACCAAGTTCGAGTTCGGCACCGATGCCGACGGCACCCTGCGCCTCGCCGACGAGGTGCTCACCAGCGACTCCTCGCGGTACTGGGACGCCGAGGCCTGGCGCACCGGCACCACCCCGGCCGAGCGGATGGCGAGCTTCGACAAGCAGATCGTGCGCGACTGGCTCGCCGCGAACTGGGACAAGCAGGGCGAGCGGCCCGCGCTGCCCGACGAGGTCGTCGCCCGGACGACCGCGCGCTACCGCGAACTCATCGACCGCCTGGGCGCCTGAGCCGGACTACTCCACACGTCGCACGTCGGTGGGGCTGACGTCGTCACCCGCGTAGAGGAGCGGCTGGCCGATCGGCGCTCAGGCAACACTCAGGAATCGGTAGTGTTTCTTCAGCACTCCCGCCACCCCCGAACCCTGAGGAGCCCGCATGGCCCTGTGGAAGCTGCACGGAAACGGACGCACGGTCGAGGCCGGCGCGGTCGTCCGTCCCGACGAGCGCCTGAGCTGGTCCGCCACCGTCGCGATCGGACTCCAGCACGTCGTCGCGATGTTCGGCGCCACCTTCCTCGTGCCGACGCTGACGGGCTTCCCGGTCTCGACGACCCTGCTGTTCAGCGGCCTCGGCACCCTCATCTTCCTGCTCATCACGAAGAACCAGCTGCCCAGCTACCTCGGCTCCTCGTTCGCGTTCATCGCCCCGATCACGGCCGCCGTCGCCGCGGGTGGCACCGGCTCGGCGCTCGCGGGCGTCGTCGCGGTCGGCGTGCTCCTCGCCGTCGTCGGGCTCGTCGTGCAGTTCGCCGGGCTGCGATGGGTCGACGCGCTCATGCCCCCGGTGGTCGCAGGGGCCATCGTCGCCCTGATCGGCTTCAACCTCGCCCCCACCGCGTGGAGCAACTTCCAGCTCGACCCGGTGACCGCGACCATCACCCTCGTCGCCATCATCCTGTTCGCAGTGCTGTTCCGCGGCTTCCTCGGCCGCATCTCGATCTTCCTCGGCGTCGCGGTCGGCTTCATCTGGGCCGCGTTCACCGGCTCGTTCGACGTGCCCAACGCCCTCCGCGGCGGCAAGACACCGGCCGAGCTCATCGCCGAGGCACCCTGGGTCGGCCTGCCGCACTTCCAGCTCCCCGACTTCGTCGAGCCGGGCACGTGGTCGACCATCGCGATGTTCCTGCCGGTCGTGCTCGTGCTCATCGCCGAGAACGTCGGCCACGTGCGCGGCGTCGCGACCATGACCGAGGACCCATCGATCAACAAGCACACCGGCCGCGCGCTGATCGCCGACGGCGTCGCGACCACGATCGCGGGCGGCTTCGGCGGCTCGGGCACCACGACCTACGGCGAGAACATCGGCGTGATGGCCGCGACCCGCGTGTACTCGACCGCCGTCTACTGGGTGGCCGGCCTCTTCGCGATCCTGCTCGCGTTCTCCCCCAAGGTCGGCGAGGTGTTCAACTCGATCCCCGCCGGCGTGCTGGGCGGCGCGACCACGGCCCTGTACGGCCTGATCGGCATCATCGGCATCAAGATCTGGGTCGACAGCCGCGTGGACTTCTCGCGCCCGGTCAACCAGTATACGGCCGCGGTGTCGCTCGTGATCGGCATCGCCGGGTTCTCGATGCAGCTCGGCGACTTCGCGTTCGGCGGCATCGTCCTCGGCACCGTCGCGGCGCTGCTCATCTACCACCTGGGCAACCTGATCGCCCGCGCCCGCAAGACCGGCGCCGACGACCCGAAGCCCCTCGAGCCCGTCGGCCCCCTGGGCGGCGACCCCGCGTAACGCCCGGGGTCCCGTCCCGTCCCGTCCACTGTCGGGATCGAAAACGCACCTCCCACGCACGTCGGAGGTGCGTTTTCGCACTCCCACGCGCCGGTCGGGCGGGGGCGGGGCGGGCGGGGGCGGGAGGAC